>JAHDBE010000031.1:0-7504 GCA_020630555.1 Saprospiraceae bacterium | reverse complement strand
AATCTAAGAAAGCAAAAATGGAATTCTTACATATCGATTACCTTACAAAGGTACAAACTGTTGAAACTGTTTTTTAAAGACTGAAAAAGAGAATTGATTAGGAAGGTCAAAAAGCAAATGACCTTTATCCGTCAAACTTTTGAAGTTAGGACCGATTATAAATTTAGCTTGTGTTAATGACGCTATGTATTCCAGAACTGTGGAATCTTGTCTAAGACACACAATCAACAAGTCATATTCTCTATTTACAAAGGCATCAATAGCTGCCGATTGTGGGACACCAAACCAGTTACATTCAGAAATACCAAAGTATAAAGGATCAGTCGTTTCTTTATTTGGCTTAAAGCCAATTTTAAACAGATCACAAATCTCTGCTTTGTTAACCAATCCTTTGAATAACTTTTTAAATTCTGAATCCTGACAGTCCTCCTCAGAAATCAAAACACCCACTCTATTATAATTGGATAAAATACTAGAAGAATTCGAGCGAGTTAATGGAATTTTTCGTTTTTCGATGTGATTTAAGAAAAGTCTTCTTTTCAAACCATTTATCATATTCTACTTTTCCGTTTTCACAAGGCTCATATCGTAATGACCCATATTTCCATATTTCTCTAGACGATTATTTATTCGTGTATCAGGATCGATTTCCATTAAATCGGATAGCTCTTTTTTAATATGCGATTTTAAAGTCTTTGCCACTTTCTCAGGATCTGTGTGTGCCCCACCCAATGGCTCCTTAACTATATCATCAATCAATCCAAACTCTAACATATGCTCTGCAGTAAGTTTTAATGCCTCAGCAGCGGTTTCTTTATGATCCCAACTTCTCCATAAAATGGACGAGCAAGACTCAGGAGATATAACGGAATACCAAGTATACTCCAACATGAAAACTTTATCACCCAAACCAATACCCAAAGCGCCTCCCGATGCTCCCTCTCCTATAATGTAACATAGAATAGGTACTCTCAATTGAGCCATTTCGTATAGATTCCTAGCGATCGCTTCTGCCTGACCTCGTTCTTCCGCTTCGAGACCAGGAAATGCTCCTGGAGTATCAATTAAACAAATAACTGGCATATTAAATTTCTCGGCCATTTTCATCAATCGAAGCGCTTTTCGATAGCCTTCAGGGTTAGCCATGCCAAAATTACGGTACTGACGCATTTTGGTATTCACACCTTTCTGGTGACCCATTATAACCACAGATTGACCATTAATTTTACCTATGCCACCTACAATCGCCTTATCATCCCCAAACCTTCTATCTCCGTGCAATTCCACAAATGATTTACATATTTGGTCGATGTAAAATTGGGTATAAGGACGCTCGGGGTGACGAGATAATTGCACTTTTTGCCAACCTGAAAGATTTGAATAGATTTCCTTCCTTTGCTTCTGAATTTTTTGCTCTAATTCGTTTATTTTATCGCTGACATCTATGTCTCCTTCCAAACTGACTTGCTTGATTTTGTCAAGCTGCTCGTATAATTTTTCAAGAGATTTTTCAAATTCTAAGAAAACCATATAATGCAATTTAAATATTGGGGTACTATGGCGATTAAAGCGTGGACTAAATTAGTAATTCCCTGACTATTAAAAAGAAAAAGAGGTTTGAATGCTGATATTCAAACCTCTTCATATATCTAAAACTTTAGGGCTATTAGGATATACCAGTTAAGAGCTTTACCCTATTTCAATATACTCTTAATGATCCTCGTTCATAAAAACAATAGCTTTCACTAATAGATAAGTTATAACTGGATCTGTATTAGAGCTAACTACAATTCTTTTAGATTGTAAAGCGCCTTTTTCTTTTCCCTTATTTGTAGAATTAAATTCAACAACTATTTTACCTGTCTCGCCAGGCTTTATAGGCAGTTTTGGCCAATCAAGATGAATACAGCTGCAATGAGAGCGCACCTCCGTGATAAAAAGATCGGTTTCGCTTGTGTTGGTGAACTCAAATTCCGTTTGTTTCTTTTCTCCGTCCACAAATTTTCCAAAATCGAAGGTCCTGTTCACGAATTCTATCGCGGCAAATTCTTTAGTCTCCAAAGAATCGGTTTGAGCAGTTAGATTAAGGCACATAAAGCTTAAAAACAAGACTGATGAGAATATACTAGCTCTTTTCAATGGTTAAAATTTAGATTTAAAAATGATATTCTTTTCAAGTTTAGATTTAAAGCTTGGTCATTTTTACTGTTTTTATTCCTTTTTCATGTTTTGCTTTAATAAAATAGATTCCACTCGGATAAGACATCAAGGAGAATTGGCCTTTATATGTATCATTGAACTTACTTATTCTCCGAGTTTGGATCAACTTTCCTTGGGCGTCTAGGATTTCAATCTCCAATCGCGGTCCTCCCTTAAATACGTCATCAATTTCAATATGAAACCATCCGTTATTCGGATTCGGAGAAATGCGAATTTCAAAGGTATTTTTATCGATTTCGTTAAGATCCGAAAGACTTTCTACGGTGGCGCTCTCTTCTAATAGACATACACCATCGTTAGAGCTTACCACTATGTCGTAATCACCTGCTGGTAGATTATTGAATACATTTTGAGATTGGAAGGTCGAGCCTCCATCGATGCTATACATGTAATTTCCATCACCACCGACGACATTTATTACTAGTGTTCCATCATTATTTACAGAGGCCGTTGAAATTATTTCGGCGGATAAATTACATACTGTATTACAAAAATCTATGACTTCTTGAAAGCCAAATTCTCCAGTGCTCATAAAAAGGACATCCCCACCTGCACCAACAAATTGATAACTTCCTTCCCCGAAACCACAACATATTCCGTCTCCCGCTGAATCAAAAATTACAAAACCATAACATGCATCTAAATCAAGACAAAATCTTTCTTCATAGGTGGTAAATTCTTGGTCATACGGTCCTCCTTGTGCTATTAATGCTCCGGCAAGTGTGGTAAGTCTCCAAGTCGTTTCACCAGGGTATTCATCGGTTGTTAATTGTAAAACCACCTCAGATTTATCATTAACATAGTTAACATTGGCGAAAGCCAAATCATCAGAATTATCCTCATCATTAGCCTCATTAATTTCTATTATGCTTGCCTCAATAAGATGATCTCCCACATCACCCAACATCACATCCACAGAAAATTCGTCGGATGCACCAGGATTTAAATTACCGCTCCACGATTCAGAAGCCACTATGCTCCCATCTATCAATACATCAATTGCCATCGATTGAATTGGATCTCCTCCCTGATTTGTAATACTAATTTGAACGGGTATTTCGGGAACACAAGATTCTTCATTTACAGTTAATTCAATAGACGCATTTCGAGATAACAAATGTCTAGTGACTTGAGCAATTGTATCATTTGTTAGCCGCGAATCATCTGGATGAGAAACAAATGCCTTTAAATTATATTCTCCTTTTGCAGACAAATCCGAAGGCACAGAAAATGTATGAAGATAATTTTGTCCAGGGTATAAAGTATCTGAGATTAACTCCTCATCTAATTTAAGGTCATTCAGACTATAGGCTACTGTATATTCTGCTACCGGGAAATTTCCCGAGTTTATAAAATTCACAGATACCGTTTCGGCTGAACCAAAGGAACCAGAAATAGGATCTGGAGCATTAAAACTACTTGCCGTAAGATCAATAGAATCTCTTCTTAATTGGAATGAGACCACTCGTGTGCGTACACCTGAAGAGCCCCCGCCTGCATATTCGGTTGTAAACCAAAAAGTAGAATTATCAACTGGATCTACCGACATCTGCGAATAATCACCAAATCGTCCACCTGAAAATATTGGGTTAAGTCCATCAGCACAATTATATTCTTGGACGGTCATTTCACCAAGTGGATCCGAGGAAAATCGACCGGAAAATCGAACACCGACCCATGAGTCTGGACTGGAAACATTATATCCTAAACCTATATTTCCGGTATCATCCATCGCAATCGAACTCATAAATCGATGAAGTCCATCTTCAGGTGCAAAAGTACCCTCCTGATATAAAGTCCAATCACTCGAGTCATCTCGCCTCAATTCGCACCATCGAACCGCAGCTAAATTATCACCATCTGTAGCATCTGTTAAAAAAGAAAGGACCATTGATTCATGAGTGGCAAATTTTCTAAGTTTTGGAACATTCATAATTACCTCTGGAATGCCGTCAAGTCCTCCTCCTCCCTGCTGTGGAATACATGCAAAACCTAATCCTGGGGCGGCACAAGCAAAACCATCAAAAGGTGAAGTAGGAACAAACACCGTACTGACTGTTGTATTATTAGAATCGCTCCAATCAATATCAAAATGATACAGTTCAATTCGATCTTCTGGCGTCTGACCCCATGAGGAGTCATTAATAACCATGGTAATAGGTCTTGAATCATCTGGCCACTGACTTCCGTCAATATCGACGGGTGTAGAGACATAAAATCCAGCTTCTGTATTGTTATTTCCGTTAATAGAAATGCGTTGCATGGTGACATTAGATTCTCCAGCTAACAGGGCTTCCCTATCAATGAAGTATTGATGCAAAGTACCTGCCCCTCCTTCATTTGTGGTTACAACCAATGCCTCTGGCCACAATCCGTATTTCGGGTAATCTGGAAAATTAGGGGTAGAAAAAGAGTAGGCATTGTAAGCACCCATGGGATCAGAAGTTTCAGAGACAGCGATTAAAAGATTGGCTGGGCCGGTAAATTCGGTAATGAACCACCTCTCACTCCGCTCATCAAATAGTATAATAGGATCTCCTGCGGAGTTCTCTCCAATGCTCGCCCATAAATCAGACATTTCAAATTCTTGGACAAGGGAACCATCTTCTTTATTAAATATACCTACATCTGTTACATTAACCGCTTGAATAAAATATTGGAGCCCGACATCACCGGTAGGATCCATTGGGGATCCAGAATCTCCGATTCCTAGAATGTTTATATTCGGCTCAACAGCCAATCCTTGTGGAGCTGTCTTTTGCCACACTGGATCAGATCCCTGATGTTCTAATTCGGGTTTAGACACTTTAGAGACGCCCCTCCTAAATTTAAAGTTGTCTGGCTTTTTTCTATTCTTTTTAAATGTTTTTTTCTTTTTTCGGACATCCCCATCTATTGATATAAGCTCATTTACAGAAATGGTTTTTCCTAAAAAAATCACTTCTGATTCTTCGACTGTAAAATTTACTGGTTTCTGAGCATTCATATTCACGAAAGTGAAAACAAATGCCACAAAGAATAAGATTCTTAACATGTTTGATTTATTACGCGTTTAACTAATTGTCTTTACTTCCAGGTTTTGACTTTCCCATTTTAGAATTGGTCGAACTAGACGAACGATGACTCTTATTTACAGGATAGGCCATTTTTATCTTTTCGTGCTTATTGAGCTCGCGAAGCACCATAGTTTTTGCTCCTAGTTCATGACGTATTGTGCACAGATACAAGGATTGAGATTTACTGGACAATTTGGAATCTAGAAGTTCAATGTGATCATACAAATCAAAGAATTTCTTTGGATTTAATTCTGATTTCGATTCCACCAAAATTTGTGAAACCTCCATATCACGAATTTCTGTTTTGGATGATTTGCATGATAAAAAACCGACCAACAGAATTACACTTAATATCCTCATTCAAAATATTTACACGCCGAATATAAACATTAAGGACTGTCCATACTCCAATTTATGCTCATAATGTCTTGTAAAGAACTTAATACATATTAAAGAAATTTTTAATATGTTATTAATTATTTTATATCTTTATCGTTCCAACCGATTAACCCAAAATCCGAAACGATGAGAATTTTTGCGTTTTTAGGAATTCTATTCCTAATAGTTTCATGTCAATACGATGTTGTTGACGACATCAAGTCTTTTTCTGAATCTCACATAGAAGTTGGTTTTTATACTGTAATAGAAGAAAATGAAGATGAGGTCGAGGAATATGGTATATTTCAAATTGAGGATGAAATAATTAACATTCCTGAAAATGTCCACAAAGAGATTTTAAAGAAATACGAGAGTGGGACAAATTTTGAGGTATTCACAGAAGATATCGATGAGTTTGTAAATACTCAATTTGACATAGACGCCATGATGATGATTCATGACGATCAAAGAAATCCAAATCAGGTTACTGAATATCATTACTTGGCGGTCATGGTAGATATGCCTTTATATCAGTTGCCCTGTAGTGTAGATGACATTAATAAAAGTCTATTTAGTGTAGACCAATCAGATAAGTCTCTAGAAGCGTTTTATTCTTTACAATCAAGGGAAAGATTGGTATTAAACGGAGAAGTTGTTCAGATATCTTTAAGTAATAACTATTGGAAGTTTTCGGATATTTTGTCGAAGGGACGATCTGAACTAGCCCGGATGGGATATGATGTGAATGATTACAGCCAGGTATTATTTATCACACCGGATGTTTCTCCTTATGCTGGAGCTGCCTATTTGGGTGGAAAATATGCTCAAATAGATAAATGTCAATCCAGAAGTGTTATTACTCATGAATTTGGGCATTTATTGGGATTAAAACATGCTTCAAAAAGAGAAGGTAATTTATTTCAGGAGTATGGAGATTGCAGTTCGACTTTAGGCTGTAGACATGTTGAATTTAATGGTCCCCATAGATATGCGATGGATTGGTTTAAAACCAACGAAGTTAAAACCATAAAAAACTCACCACGATTAACGGCTAAAATTTCTCCTATAGATGGAGAAAATACTTCAAACAACTACAAGCTCATTAAGATCGTCAGTGATGCTGTTAATTACGACTTATTTGTATCGACGCGTAAGAAGAGTTTAATTAGTAATGTTCTTCCTAACGAATTTGTGGATAGGATTTCGATTCACCAAATGTATAAGGGTGATACAAAAAGTATCCTATTAGCCACTTTAGGTCAAAATGAAAGTTACACGGATCTCAGCACTAGAAAAACCATTTCTATTCGAAGTTTCCTAACTAATGGAGACATCGAGGTTATGGTTTCGCAACGTTAAGAGAAGACGACGTAACTCGCCACAACTATTAGAATTATTACAAGTCCAATGGGTTTAACCCATTTGTAAGGACTAATGTCAACTTGTTTAGTATGGACAAGTTCGTAATCGGTATCTCTTGGTTCTATTGCTCCAATAATGAGCATCAAAAGAACATTTAAGACAAAAAGTATAGCCATCACATGTAAAAAGTGAGGATAATTATCAGGACCAATTATATATGGTTTTAATATAAATTGGCTAATGGAATATAATACGGCGCCCAAGATTATAGCAATTTTTGCGGCTGTTGCAGGAACTCGTTTTGTTAAGTATCCTACCACTATAATAGTCAAAATTGGAATACTATAACATCCATTTACTTCTTGTAAATATCCAAATAATCCCGCTGGCGCATTGGCAATTAAAGGTGCGATAAACATCGCTAAAACGGCGAGAACTAATCCAAATCTTTTTCCAGCACGCACGACTTGTTCATCCGATGCATCCGG
>JAHDBE010000314.1 GCA_020630555.1 Saprospiraceae bacterium | reverse complement strand
TTCAAATCTCCATTAGGATTCAATGGTATTTTATAGGTTACAACATCTTTATTATACTCCGTTTTAATCCCTGTCAGCGTGTATGTCACACCAGGTATGACATCAAAAGTAAAACGATTTAATTTGTCATCGTATTCCGTAGAAATTTCACTATTGAAATTATTCGATAATTGAATTTTAGTACCAGGGAGGTCTAAGTTGGTATACTTCTCTAAAGCGATGACTTCCAGTTTAATTGGGTTTGGTGTTAAGTATATTTTCTTTTCTATCTCAGGTTCTCCTGGAATTAATTCTTTCTCGACATCCAACTCAATTGTAGATGGTTGAAACCCTTCTTTTGTGGCAGTGATACTATACTTACCGTCACAATTTACTGGGATTTCAAATTCATTTGAATCGGAATTAGTAATAATCACATCTTCCGAATCAGGATTATTCAAATCTTTAATAACCAAAGTGACCCCGCTCAAATCATCTCCAGAAACGGCATGATATGTAAGCGCTCTAAGATCAATGAGACATACATTGGATTCTACTCTATAAATATCATAACAACAAGTTTCAAATTTGCTTTCGAGAAACATTGAACCAGGCCTATTAGATGCAAGGTGAGAAATGTTACCTCGATCGTTAACACTGTAAAACATATCATTAAAGCTGGTATTTACACCTTTACCTAAATTGATTACCTCAGATGCATCATCACCTTTAATACTCATTTTATACACATCAAATCCTCCAAAACCAATACGTCCATTAGAACTAAAAGACAATTCTTTTCTTGAAGAAAAATAAAAAGGTGAAATTTCATCCTGAGCAGTGTTTACTCTATCGACTGGTTTTGGATTGATGAAATTCATATCATCATCGTACGCCGTTTCCCATATATCTAGTCCACCTTTTCCTTGTGCCCTATTCGTACTGAAATACAACACTTGCCTTCCGCCTTTTTCTGGTCCTAATGCTGGATGGGTTTGAGTAGAACTAGGATTGTTTATTGTATTTGGTAACGCCATAGGTGCCCCCCATACATCATCATTTTTTTTCGAATAATATAAATCACATCTTATACTGTGGTTTTGGTATTGGCAAATGGAGAAAAACATGGTCATTCCATCCTCAGTAAAACTTGGATTGGAAGTCAGAACCTGGTCGTTATTAAATAAGCCATTCGATTCCAACAAAACTTGCTCCTTTTCTTCTGTCGTTTTTAGAATTTTAGAAATCTTATTGTCTTCGTGCTTAGGGCCACCGTCTCTATCAAATCTAAGAGATTGATAATACAATTCGCCATCAACCAAAATTGGGCTGTATTCGCCATAAGGTGTGTTAACCGATTCATCTAAATGTTCGACTTTTAATTCTTCAGGATCATACTCAGGCTGTTTAGCTGCCCATTCAGCAGATTCTCTTGCTTTTTCGGCCATATTTGTAAACTGAGGATTATCTCCTCGATATTCAGATAAATACAAATCATAATATCTAACTGCATCATCATAATTTCCTAGATAATTTTTCATTTGAGCCAATCTAAAAATGGCTTCAGGATGATCTTCACTTTGAATTATATCAACTAGGTATTGATATTGGCTCTCGGCCAATGAATATGCATGATAATGCCTTGCTGATTCGGCATAGTTAAATACGACATCTGCCACTGAATTATCTCTTTCAACTGCCTTTCCGTAATACTCTAGAGCAGCTCGATAATTATTTTTCCTAAATGCTTCGTCTCCATTTTTAACTAATTGTCTGAATGACGGCTGTGCAACAACCATCCCAGAAACTAGAAGAAAAAGAAGTGTGATAAATATATTTTTCATTTAAGTAGTATCAATGGTTATTAATAAATAGGACAAGGTTTGAACGGAGCATATGGCACTCGAGAAATGATATATTTTACAGCAAGCTCTGGACCTCCATTACCATCTGTTGCAATATCAAAATCTGAAATATTGAAATCGTATGAAAAACCGACATAAAGGCTTTTCATCTGGATAGCTACCATAGGATACCAAGCATCATCCATCCTCATGCCTAACCCCAAAATCAACGCAACATCTCTATCGCTATTACCATTTAAATAAATTTTTCCCTGTCCATTTATATCTATTTGTTGATGCGGATTCTGCTGCTGCATCGTCGCATTTAGCAATAAGTCTAGGCGATCTACTAGACGAAAAGTTCCCATTGCATATAAGCTCAATCGCCTTTCTAAGTCTGCCGTATAAGACTGCTCCGCAAAGGACTGATCTGGACTTAGCATATTGAATAGACCCGCTCCAATATCCAAATGCGTTCTATAGCTTTTTTGCCATCTATAATTTAGACCTAGGCCTAAATCAAAGTAATTTATGTTATCCTTAGAAAAAGATTCAGAAGGAATTGATGGGTCAAACGAATCCCCATTCCATTGATTACCGGATCTAATCGCATTTGGATCGAATCGTCTAGTATCGTAACCCATTTTAATTCCAGGAGTCAAATAACTGCCCTCTCCTAATCTTAAAGAATACGATACAAACAAACCAATATCTGTGGTTCGGAAGGCTAAATCACCAGCTTTATCGTAGTTCAATTGAATTCCACCACTCCAAAAACCAGTTGTATCCGAAACATTTCCGAATTTCATGTCGAATTCGCCAGTGAACGTCTGATAATCAACAGGGACATTTTCCCATTGATTTCTATAATTACCAGAAACCCTATAATGGCCATTGTAAATTCCTGTTAATGCAGGATTTAAGTTCATAGGAGAGTTAAAAAACTGCGAATAATGAATGTCCTGAGAATCTGCGTTTAAAAAGAAAACAGAAACCAGGATCATTACTAAAAATCCTCTTTTCATTATAGATTTTTAAAAATAAGTTAAGATCCCAAAGAAGGGCGCTACATTCCAATACGGCAAGGGAAAGAATTATTGATCAGCGTCTTATTAACGCCATTAAGACGAAAAACGCTTCCAATAGACACACTACTGCACTATTAAATGTAGAAAAAAAGGGGAAGAATTTCAAAAGAATAATTTCGAGTTATTCACTATGTAGAATAGATTTTTATCACTTATATTTGCGCTGCCTTAAACGGAGGCACTCTTTATTTATAAGCGAAAGTAGCTCAGCTGGTAGAGCACGACCTTGCCAAGGTCGGGGTCGCGG
>JAHDBE010000030.1 GCA_020630555.1 Saprospiraceae bacterium | reverse complement strand
ATTTTTGAGAAAGAATATTTACCAAACTTTGAGAAACGGTATAGTTGTATTTTGATCTAGTGAGTAATTGATTTGCAATAAATTCCCAAAAGCTTTTGACAAATTTTCTATGAATAAGTTCAGGAGATTCTACATAATACTCGTGCGCATCATAAATAAAAGGAACTCTTTTTACTTTTGATAGAAACCATATAGCGGGCATGGTGTCAAGATCAACACTCACAAATAGATCTGTCTTTTTGAACAGAAGCGTAAAAAATCCTAATAGATTGAACAGAGCATAAAACATAAAACCTCGTTCGAAAACCGGAATTATTTTATGCGTGGTAAAGTTTTCTGTTGAAAGCTCTCCTTTGGAGTATATACAAACCTGATATCGTTTTGAAAGGCTATTACAGGTTTTAATCATGCGCTGATCAAAACGTATATCACTGGTACTTAATATTCTTATGATTTTTTCTGAAGCCAAACTTCTTGTTTAAACAGTTATCACAATGACCACAAAATGAGTTGAATTTTTCATCGAAGTATCCTAAAATTATTTTTTGTCTACAGTCTTTTGATCGAAGATATTTAATCAACTGATTTCCTTTGTACAAATTGTGCGTTCTAATTGTCTCATATTTTTTTAACGAACTCCACTTGGTCTTTTCATTTTGTAAAAAAGATCTAGGGTTTGAAGTATTCTCTACTATGAGTGCTTTCTTTGAATGCAAACCATTAAGCGCCCTTTGAAAGTCTGATTGTGTCATCTGAGATTGGATTAATAGTTGGGATTTTTTGATGTTTTGCGTAAATAGCCAGATGTACTGATAATTTTTCAAAATGATTTGATGTAGGTAGGCTTCATGTGAATTTAGAGTCATGTTCTTGGAAAACCATTTTAAACGCACTTCATTTTTATGTGCTATGCGATCTGAGTTGATCAATCGCCTTCTTGGGTATTTTCTTGAATAATAATCTTTGATTCTTTTGATGTCGTTATGGTTATAAAGACAGACTACGGTACCCTTTTTACCATCTCTTCCTGCTCGTCCTGCTTCTTGATAATAGTCTTCGATGGACTTTGAAGGTGCGTAATGAATCACTTGACGAACATCAGATTTATCGATACCCATACCAAAGGCATTTGTACAAACCATTATCCCAACTTTAGAGTTTAACCACCAGTTTAAGTTTTGCTCTTTTTCTTCTTTTTTAAGTCTACCGTGATAAATCCTTAATTCTAAGTGGAGAGAGTGAAGATATTTATAAGTAAGTAGAACCTGTCTGATAGTTTGACAATATATAATTTGACTTCCGTCAATGGTTTTTGTGAGCTTGTATATGGTTTCTATTTTGTTTAATGAATATTGAACCTTGAAATGAAGCTTGGGTCTTAAAAAGGATTTTCGAAATAATCGATACTTCCTAATATCCAATACTCTACGGATATCCTTGATCACTTTTTCATTGGCGGAAGCCGTAAGAACAAGTTTAACACAGCGAATGTCTTTTGTTAGCTGGTGTAATTGCAAATATGATGGGCGAAAATCGTAACCCCAAGTGGATATGCAATGAGCCTCGTCAACGACAAGCATGGAGAGATTATAATTTTTAAAATGCGAAAAGAACAGACTAGAAAATATTTCCGGAGAGCAATAAAGGAGTTTAATTTTTGAATCCTTAACTCCCTGAAAAATAATGTGTCGATCAGCGGAACTCGTATTTCCACAAATATAAGAGGCGTCTATGTTTCTTTTTTGTAGTGTATTAACCTGATCAGACATCAATGCGATGAGAGGAGAAATGACGACGGTCAAACCCTTAAAAATCAAAGCGGGTATTTGAAAGCAGATAGATTTTCCGCCTCCTGTAGGTAATAAAGCAATAGTATCCTCATGATCGAGAACACTATTTATGATTTCTTTTTGAAGTGGTCTAAAAGAATTATAGCCCCAATAACGTTTGAGAAGATTTTCTGGATTCAATTTTCATATTGAATACCATTGCTAAGACTTATGTAATCAATACTAACTAGAATGTAGGACAGCCGTATTTACTATTTCCACCAAAGTTAAAAAGTTGATCCATACGAATAGAAAGTTTGAGGAGTCCTGCAAAATACCAGTCCTGGATACTCGATTTACCTCTTATTGATCCAGGTGGCATAATCACAGGATCAGTGCCAAGGAATTCTCCCATACGATTAGATAGAGCCGCTGCAAGTTCACCATTACCCGTGCGTAGCTCGTCATAATCAGGATAGATTGTACTAAGATCATCGATGTAATCAGTAAATGTTTTCCTTGCGCCTATTTCTCCGGTCAAGATGATTTTCTCTGATAGTTTGAGCTTGATTCCACCTCCAAAAGGAATTGAGAACTGACTAAGACTATATTTAGAATCATAACCAGGTAATCCTTGCCCTTCAGTACCTAGAGGCTGGAGCTCTACAGTTTGACCTAGGTATTCAGTTTTAGGATTAAATCTAAAATAGGCTACTCCTGCAAAAACATATGGAGTTATGACATGTTCTGGATTTCTTGCATCAAACTTAAAGAGATTGTACTCCCCTACTAAGCTAAATTCATTTAAAGCGGTAGAGAACGATAAATTTCTTTCGAGCTGCCATTGGGCAGAAGAGTTACTATCACTTTGTTGTAAAGTCCCTCTTAAATAACTTGCTGTAATGGCGTACTTAGATTGAATGTTGTATTTATAGAAAATACCAAAGCCTGGTCGTGTTTGCATAAAGTTTGTTCCAAAATCGGGAGAATCCATATCACCCGAGTATTGGGTTCCACCAATGGAGAATCCAAGTTCGTGATATTGAGCTATACTGTTTATGGGGCTAAAGCATGTCATCGCTATAACGATGAGAAGAGATCCTAACCTCATGACATGAGTTTTCTTGGTTATGTATTACTATTTAGACCGAAATTTATATCAAAGATACATTAAAAAAATTAATAATATATAAATTATTGATATAAACTAAAGACTGTAAATACTGGTGAATTGGGAAAGATGTTATGTATAAAACTGGTTTTCCAGCGTTATTATTTTGCGAATTTCTACCTTTGCGGGAATATATTATAACTATTAAACATAAAATTATGAGATTTCTTACACTGTTGATTTGTTTTTTAATCGCAAGTGTATCCTATGCACAGCATCCTGCTGAAGATTGGTACCATACTGATCCATCAGAAAGTAACATGCATGGGGTGGCCACACACACTCTTTACAAAACTTTGTTAAAGGATAGAGCTTCTGAGACTGTGATTGTTGCGATCATCGATTCAGGAGTAGATCATTTACATGAGGATCTAAAGGATGTCATGTGGGTGAATGACGACGAAATTCCAGATAATGGTATTGATGATGACAACAATGGATATGTTGATGATATTCATGGTTGGAACTTTATTGGAGGTCCTGATGGAAAGAACCTGAATAAGGACACATATGAAGCAACGAGATTGTATGGTAAACTTAAGTATAAGTATGAAAATGCAGTCGAGTCGAAATTGACTAAAGAGCAGAAAAAAGAATACGCCGTATATCTAAGAGCTAAAGAAAGTGTTGAATCAAATCGTGAATCAGCCATGAAGTCATTGGAACGTATTGAAGGAGAGCAAAAGACAGTCACCGACGCCGTTAAAGCAGTTCAGATGGCTCTAGATACAAATGCCATGACCATGGCAAACATAGATAGCATCGACGCAACGGACAATCCACAGATGATTACTGGAAAGCGCATCATGTCTAATGTCATGACGAGAGAGGAAGGCATTGGGAGTTTTGATGACGTTTATGAATTAATAGAAAAGAGTTTTGCTGATGGTCGCAAAAGAGTTCAAGATCGGTTGGACTATGCTTACAATCCTGATTTTAGACCAAGACCGGAAATCGTTGGTGATAACTACGCTGATTCTTATGAGAAAGGTTACGGAAATAATGATAGTAAAGGACCTGATTCCTTTCACGGTACACACGTTGCAGGTATAGTCGCTGCTACTAGAAATAATGATCTTGGCATGGACGGTATTGCAGATAATGTAAAAATTATGTCTGTGCGTGCAGTTCCGGATGGCGACGAAAGAGATAAAGATGTCGCTAACGCTATTATATACGCTGTGGATAATGGAGCCTCTATAATTAACATGAGCTTTGGAAAGGGGTTTTCATGGGACAAGAAAGCCGTAGATGATGCTGTAGCTTATGCTCAGAAAAATGATGTTCTTTTAGTACATGCCGCTGGTAACAGTGCTCAAAATAATGATACAGAATTTAACTATCCAAATGACAAATATGAGAAAGCTAGAGGATTCTGGTTTTGGAAAAAGAAGAAGATGAAGAATTGGATAGAGGTAGGGGCTTTATCTCATAAAGTGGAGGAAAACTCTATTGCTCGTTTTTCTAATTATGGAAAAGAGAATGTGGATATTTTTGCTCCAGGTCAAGAAATATATGCCACTATTCCAGAGGACGGCTATGCATATTTACAAGGTACGAGTATGGCCTCTCCAGTTGTAGCTGGAGTTGCGGCAATTTTGAGATCTTATTTTCCTTCTCTTAAGGCGGAGCAAGTGAAAGAGATTCTTTTAAATTCTTCAGTTAAGTCTTCGATGGATGTTGTTGTGCCAGGCATGGACGGAGAAAAGAAACCATTTAACGAGCTCTCTGTTTCTGGAGGGATGGTTAATGCGTACAGGGCAGTCGAAATGGCCATGAAAACAAAAGGAAAGAAAAAAGTTAACAAGAAGAAATCGAATAAAGCATAATTAAAAAAGGCCCTAACAAGGGCCTTTTTTATTGTATTAAAATGTTTTTTATCTGTACGTCAGGTAAGGATTTCTCCAAGTCTTTTTCGATTTGTGATTTACTCATTAATAATTCTTGCTTGAGAGCTGCCGAGTTGATTTTAATTCGTAATACACCCCTGTTGTAATTTATTCTTTCGGTATAACTATTTATTACTTTACCGTAGCGTTCTTGCCAGAATTTGCGCAATCTCTCTTGATTAATTCCTTCTTGAGCTTTTTGATTCTCCTCGAGAAAACCATCTAGCACTTCTTTAATGGATCTATCGTTTTTCGGAATTCTACGCATATTTTACAGCACTATTTTCTTTGATCTCATAAACGCTGAAATCCGACGAAAGCGTTTCCAAAATTCCAGGAATTCTTTCAGGTTCTGTATCCGAAATAAATACTTGGCCAAAATCGTCAGAATTTAATAATTCCAATAAATGACTAATTCGATCCCGATCTAGTTTGTCGAAGAGGTCGTCTAAAATTAAAATAGGCGGAAATTGATGTACCTTTTTTAAAATCTGATATTCCGATAATTTTAAGGCGACTATAAATGATTTTAGCTGCCCTTGGCTCGCATATGGTTTTAGTCGGCTTTCGCCAATTTTAAAGACCAGGTCATCTTTATGTATTCCTTCCGATGTGCGTCCTAAAACCAAGTCTTTTTCTTTATTGGCTTGGCATATCTGAAAAAACGGGTTTTCAGATATGGAGCTAGTATATACAATGCTGCAATCTTCGGCATTACCTGATATTTTATTGTAGTTAGCCTTAAATAAATCTTGAATCTCATCAATGAACTTATGCCTTACGTCATAAATTCTTTTTGCCAATGGCGCCATTTTTTGCGTAAAACTATCAAGAACTCTATCGTCAATAAAGCGAGTTTCTTTATACGCTTTTAATAAAGCATTCCTTTGCTTTAAAAATCTATTGTAATCAATTAGGTCTTTTAAGTACTGACCATCAAATTGTGAAATACATTGATCCATAAGCTTTCTACGCTCTGCAGAGCCTTCTATGAGAAGAAGTATGTCCGCAGGGGCTATCATCACACACGGATATCTCCCTATATGTTCGGATAATTTAGAGAGCTTTTTTTGATCTATTGTAACGGTTTTATAAGTTCCAGGGACGACAGAGATGTTTACGTGACTTTCTCTATTACGTTTTTTAAATACACCTTCCAATCGAATTTCTGATTCACCATTTTTAACCACATGCCTATCCCCGGAAGAGAAATAACTTTTACCTAAACATAAATAATAGACAATGTCTAAAGCATTTGTTTTTCCCTGACCATTTAGACCAACAAATACATTAAACTTTTCATCTAGTTCGGTAGTTAAGGAAGAATAACTTCTGAAATTGAGAGCGTGAAGCTTTTGTAAAAGCATATGGAAGAAAATATTCGGATTGTAAAGTACGGGATTGATTCCAGTATGTTGTAATTTTATCGCTTACATTAAATTTATCAGTATGGCCCAAGCTACAAAAACGCGCAAGTCAGCAAAATCTAATTCTTCCAAATACAGCAAGTCGATGTACCTAAAATGGTACGAAATGATGCAAAGAGTCCGATGGTTTGAAGAGAAAACTCTTTTTATGTATTCTCAGCAAAAAATCCGAGGGTTCTGTCATGTTTATATAGGACAAGAGGCAATTGCCGGGGCACTAATTTCAGCTATTAAACCTGAAGATAAAGTGGTAACGGCTTATCGTCAGCACGGTGTGGCCCTTGCCAGAGGACTTGACTCTAATAGCTGTATGGCCGAGTTGTTTGGAAAAGCTACTGGTTGTGTCAAAGGAAAAGGTGGATCTATGCACTTTTTCAGTAAAGAGCATAATTACTTTGGAGGAAATGGAATTGTAGGAGCTCAAATTCCTATTGGAACCGGTATGGCTTTAGCCGAAAAATATAAGAAGACAAAGAATATTTGTGTTTGTATGTTTGGTGATGGAGCGGCTCGTCAAGGGGCTTTATATGAATCTTTCAATATGGCTATGACATGGAAATTGCCTGTATTGTACATTGTGGAGAATAACGGTTACGCTATGGGGACCTCTGTCGAACGTACAAGTAATGTAAAAGACATACATACTGTCGGTGATGCGTTTGATATGCCTCATTCCGCAGTAGATGGTATGCAAGTAGAAAAAGTTCATGAAGCCATGCTAGAAGCTGCTGAGTATATCCGAAAAGGAAATGGTCCTTATTTCTTGGAGATAAATACATACAGATATAAAGGACATTCAGTATCGGATCCTGGAAAATATAGGACAAAAGACGAATTAAATCATTACAAATCTCTTGATCCAGTAAAACTCACTGAAGAAAAGATTATTAAAGAAAAGATCGCCACTGAAAAAGAGATCCAGAAGATAAAAGATAAACTAACAAAGGAAATCGACGATGCTGTGGTTTTCGCTGAAAGTAGTGAATATCCTCTTCCAAGCGAACTTTACGATGATAATTATCTTCAGGAGGATTACCCATATTTAAGCTAACAGCTTACATATATAGATTAACGTAATAAGTTAGGTAAAAAAGGGTCTGTAATAAGGTAGAGAACGGCCTTTTTGATTATTTTTGCACAAATTTTTAAGAGCAAAATGGCACGTAGAAGAAATACGAAGAAAAAAGACGATGAAACTTTAGTGGACTTAGTAGAAGCTAGAGATAACGTTCAGGATTATTTTGGACAAAACCAAGCCAAAATAATTGGTATCGCAGCAATCCTTGCCTTGTTAATAGGTGGTTTTTTTGTTTATAAATTCCTCATTCAAGAGCCAAAGGAAAAACAAGCCATGGAAGCCATGTACTGGGCAGAATATCAGTTTTCAAGAGATTCTTTCTCTAATGCATTAGAAAATCCTGGTAGAGGATTTGAAGGTTTTTTAGATATAATTGACAATTACGGAGGTACAAGCGCATCCAACTTATCAAAGTACTATGCTGGGATCTCTTACTTAAATCTGGGTAAATACGACGCCGCTGTTGACTACCTTGAATCTTTTAGCCCTAAAGGAAGTATTACTCCAATAATGAAATATGGTGCTTTGGGTGATGCATATTCCGAGTTAAATGATTTAGATAAAGCTTTATCTAGTTATAAGCAGGCTGCCAATACAGATGTAAATGATTTTTTAACTCCTTACTATTTGCATAAATATGGTCTTCTTTGTGAGAGACAAGGAAATCCTTCGGATGCTCTAAGTGCATATAACCGGATTAAAAAAGACTTTCCTAATTCTTCCGAAGGCAATACGATCGATAAATACATAGTAAGAGTCCAATAATAGAGGATGTCTAGCAAAGACAAGAACCTTTCAGATGTTAAGCAAGAAGATTTCACTGCCTTGGCTGACAAGTCCATTGCGTTAGTTGTCTCTGAATGGAACGAGGACATCACATTTTCATTGGCGAAAGCCTGCAAAAAAACCTTAGAAAAAGAAGGTATATCCTCAAATAGGATTTCAGTAGATTATGTACCGGGTTCGTATGAACTTGTCATGGGGTCCAGTTTGGTGAATACTAAGTATAATCCTGACGCGATTATCGCCCTTGGTTGCGTTATTAAGGGAGAAACCGATCATGATAAATATATTAATCAGGCTGTCGCCAATGGTTTGATACAACTGAATATTTTTCTTAAAAAACCTGTTGTATTTGGTCTTTTAACCCCAAACACAAAAGAACAAGCCCTAGATCGTGCTGGTGGTAAATATGGGAATAAGGGCGTGGAAGCGGCGATGACCGCTCTGAAAATGCTTAAGCTCAGTTCAACAATCAATGAGAACACCAAGAAAATAGGATTTTCATAATGAAGTTAGATGTTGTTCATGCAGGCATGTTTAAGCTTGATGGCGGGGCAATGTTTGGTGTTGTTCCGAAGAGCTTATGGACTCGTTTGAATAAACCTGATGAAAATAACTTATGTACTTGGGCAATGAGATGTTTATTGGTTCAGACAGATAACCGTAAAATTCTCATAGATACGGGTATCGGAAATAAGCAAGATGAAAAATTTAGATCTCATTTTCATCCTCATGGTGATCAAGAATTAATGAACTCCTTAAGCCAAGTCGCAATTTCTGCAGAAGAAATAACAGATGTCATTCTTACTCATTTTCATTTTGATCATGTTGGTGGAGCTGTACTTTTAGATGAAAATGGAACTCTTAAACCCTCTTTTCCAAATGCCAGATATTGGAGTAATCAAAAACATTACAGATGGGCGCTAGATCCTAATCCACGCGAGAAAGCGTCTTTCTTGAAGGAGAATTTTGTTCCTCTTGTGGATCAAGGTGTTCTCAATTTTATTGATCCTCAAGATGATGTTGAATTTTGTTCAGGGATAAAATTTAAATTTGTTTATGGCCATACGGAAGCGATGATGTTACCTCAGATTACTCTAGATTCTGGAAAAGAGTTATTGTATTGTGCGGATCTTTTGCCTTCAGTTGGGCACATCGGGATGCCTTACGTTATGTCCTATGACATTCGTCCATTAAGTACGCTTGAAGAAAAACAAAGGATTTTTGACGAAGTGCTTACAAAGGACATGTATTTGTTTCTTGAGCATGACAAGGATAACGAAATCTGTACATTAAAGAAGAACGATCGTGGTCGCGTTGTTCTTGATAAATGCTTTGATTTACAAGAAATAACGATGGCGTCATGAGTCATCAGCTTGATCAGGACGAATTTGACAATCACAAAGAACCACCCTCTCCTATTGCTTCTAAAATCATTCTCGTTCTTGATCACTTTAATAGCGAAATGAATATTGCTCATATGTTTAGGCTATCAGATGGCTTACTCTTAAAAGAAATAATTATTCTTGGGCATTCCGAACCACCCTGGGCTAAAATTAATAGGTTAAGTAGATCCACGTTAAAATCTACACCTTATCGTTTCATGTCTTTAGATTCATTTCTAAATGATCATAAACCCTTGAATGGCTTAGCGATAGAATGGACTAACGATTCGGAGTCGGGTTTTGATCTTCCTTCTGTGAACGAAGTGGATTATGTCTTTTTAGGATCGGAAAGATCTGGATTAAGTGAAAGTCTATTAAGTCTTTGTAAACGCAAAGTCCATATACCTATGTCTGGAAATATACGATCCATGAATGTGGCCATGGCAGGAGCCATTGCTTTATATCAAATTATTCACGGTTAAATTCTAGGCGACTACCTAAACCTTGTTTTGTGAAGTTACCATTGTCAAAAACACAATGCCCATTGACTATTGTTTGGGAGACTTTTCCTTTAAAATCGAATCCCTCTAATGGAGACCATCCACATTTATATAATATGTTTTCCTTTTCCACAGTCCATTGAGTCTCTGGATCGTACACAACGATGTCCGCATAGGCCCCTTCATCTAAGTAACCTCGATCCTTAATTTTAAAGCACTCCGCGGGTGCATGAGACATTTTTTCAACAATTTTAGGAATACTCAGTGCACCTTGCTGGTGATACCACATCATTATGTCTAAACTATGTTGTACCAGTGGTAATCCTGATGGTGCGTTTAAATAGGCTTGAGCTTTTTCCTCTTTAGTATGAGGAGCATGATCTGTAGCTATAATATCCAATCGGTCATCCAGGAGAGCTTCCATCAATGCGGCTCTATCCGAAGCGGACTTAATTGCTGGATTACATTTCATTTTATTACCCAATACCTCGTATTGACTATCTTCAAAAAAGAGGTGATGCACACAGACTTCAGCGGTTATTCTTTTCTGATTTAAGGGAAGATCATTTCTAAACAATTCTAATTCTTTAGCCGTACTAATGTGCAAAATATGAAGTCGCGTATCATATTTTTTTGCAAGCTCTACCGCTTTAGATGACGATAAATAACACCCTTCTGTGTTTCGAATGATAGGATGCATTACAGCGGTCATATCCTCGCCATATTCCGCTTTATACTTTGCCAGATTATTCCTGATTGTTTGTTCATCTTCGCAATGCGTTGCAATTAACATATCTACGTTAGAAAACAATTTTTCTAAGACATTGATGTCATCTACTAACATATTTCCAGTACTGGATCCCATGAAAATCTTAAGACCACAAACCGTATTCTTATCCGTTTTAAGAACCTCTTCTAAATTGTCATTACTGGCCCCCATAAAAAACGAGTAATTCGTCCAAGCGGTTTGAGAGGCGATGTCATATTTATCTTGAAGCAGTTCTTGAGTCAGGGCAGAGGGTTTTGTATTCGGCATTTCCATGAAGCTGGTTGTTCCACCGGCCAGAGCAGCTTTGGATTCCGTGGCAATATTTGCTTTATGTGTTAGACCAGGTTCCCTAAAATGGACCTGATCATCAATTATACCAGGTATTACATATTTTCCCTCTGCATCAATTTCTTTGTTGGCTGAAATGTCAATTCCTCTAGCTATTTTTTCTATTCGAGCATCCTTAATCAATAAATCTCCTTGATACTCTTCACCACGATTTATCAGTCTTCCATTTTTTATTAGAATTGTCGACATGTATACGCTTTTTATGAGGGCGACAAATTAAGAATTTATTCAATACTTTTGTGCCAATGAAGGATTTACATAAACGAAAAATAGGAATATTAGGAGGCGGGCAATTGGGTAAAATGCTTGTTACTCCGGCGCATAGATTAGGTCTAGATGTCAGTCTTTTAGACAAGGATAATAGTTTTCCGGCTTACGCCAATAATTCACAATTTGTTTTCGGTGATTTTACGAATTATGAAGATGTGGTTCGCTTTGGCAAAGATAAAGATGTGGTTACTGTCGAAATCGAACGAGTAAATACTGAGGCGTTAAAATATTTAGAGTCGCAAGGAGTCAATGTCTATCCTCAATCAGATAAACTCGAATTGATTAAAGACAAAGGATTACAGAAAGCCTTTTACGCGGACAACAATTTTCCTACAGCGCCATATGTTTTGGTAGATTCTAAAGAAGAGCTTATTGAAAAGACCAGATTGGGAAGTATCCAATTCCCTTTTGTACAAAAAGCCCGAAAAGACGGGTACGATGGAAAGGGTGTCGCCGTAATAAAATCATCGGAAGACATGATTAAACTTCTCGACGGACCCTGTGTTATAGAAGAAGCCGTAAATATTGATAAGGAAATATCCGTAATTGCGGTAAGAAACCCTAGTGGAGACGTTAAAGTATTTCCTGTGGTAGAAATGGTTTTTCATCCAACTGCCAATCTGGTAGAGTTTTTATGCTCTCCTGCTCGGATTCCAGAAGATAAGTCTGAAGAGGCTTATACATTGGCGAAAAGCCTAATAAAGAAAATGGAGATTGTTGGTCTACTTGCAGTAGAGATGTTTTTAAATAAAGAAGGACAGATTTTAATCAATGAAGTGGCACCTCGCCCTCATAATAGTGGGCATCAAACCATTGAAGGGAACGTAACCTCTCAGTTTGAACAACACATTAGAGCTATTTTAGATTTACCATTAGGAGATACATCTAATGTTCAAGCATCTGTCATGTTAAATATATTAGGCCATCCAGATTATACAGGCGATGCAAAGTATCAAGGTCTTGAGAAATTACTTGATGAATCAGGAGTATATCCACATATTTACGGAAAAAAGATCACCAAGCCTTATCGAAAAATGGGGCACATAACCTTGACTGGCACTAATTTGGATGAGGTTATAAATAAAGCCGAAAGAATTAAAAACCTTTTAAATGTAATCTCATGAGTAATCCAGTTGTAGGTATAATTATGGGGTCAGATTCTGATCTTCCGGTGATGAAGTTGGCTGCCGAAGTTTTGCACCAGTTAGGCGTTGAATATGAGATGACAGTTGTTTCTGCTCATAGAACTCCCGAACGCATGTTTACTTATGCTGAAAAAGCCTACGAGAGAGGAATTAAAGTAATTATTGCGGGGGCCGGCGGTGCAGCACATTTACCTGGAATGGTAAGCTCTATTAGCTGTTTACCGGTGATAGGAGTTCCTATAAAATCATCTAACTCTATTGATGGATGGGATTCGGTTTTATCAATTCTACAAATGCCAAATGGAATTCCAGTCGCTACTGTCGCACTAAATGGAGCTAAAAATGCAGGAATTCTTGCTGCGGAAATTATTGGAAGTGCAGATGCTGAATTGTATAAAAAACTCTGTGCGTATAAAGAGGGTCTAAAAGAAGCCGTACTTAAAAAAGCAGAAAAAGTAGAAAACCAAAAAATATAAAAAAAGCCCGAAGTTATTCTTCGGGCTTTTTTTCTCAAGAATTAATATTTATCTAGGAATAAGATTAAACTCTGTTCTCCTGTTTAGAGCCCGTCCTTTAAGTGATGAGTTATCAGCTATGGGTTTAGTTTCACCATAACCTGCATAATTCATTCGACTTGCAGAGACACCACGTTGTAGTAAAAATTCATAACACGCTTTAGCTCGTCTCTCTGATAAATCTTGATTTGCCCGTGCGGAACCAGTATTATCCGTATGTCCACTGATGGAAAGATTATAATCTGGATATCGTTTTAAGATATCTCCTATTTGTGATAAGATACTGTAGGATTCAGACTTAAGTGTTGAGCGACCTGTATCGAATTGTACAGCTCTCATTGCGATATCAAGAGTTTCCTTATCCTCAGCACTAATTTCAGGACAGCCATTTGTGGAAACAGGGCCAGCTGAATTAGGGCATCTATCTCGTCCGTCATGAATGCCGTCACCATCTGTATCAGGACAGCCATTATAGAGTGACAACCCAGCTGCATTAGGACATTTATCCTCGTAATCAGCCACACCATCACCATCTGAATCTGGACAGCCATTAGTAGAAGAAGGACCAGCATCATTAGGACATCTATCGACGTTGTCCAATACACCATCGTTATCTTTGTCATTATCTGGGCATCCAGCATTGGTTGGCGATCCTGGAATGTCGGGACATTTGTCTCTGGAGTCTACGACGCCGTCATTATCTCTATCTTTAGAAGGACATCCATTGTTACTGATTGGCCCTGCCACATTAGGGCATTCATCATCGTTATCCGATACACCATCACCATCTGAATCTGGACATCCCTTAAATGCTTTTTGACCTGCGATTTCAGGGCATTTATCTTCAAAGTCGGCGATACCATCTCCATCTTTATCAGGGCAACCATTAAGTTCTGCAGGGCCCGCTGCTTGAGGACATAAATCTACATCGTCAAAAATCCCATCTCCGTCCGAATCTTTATGCATGATGGGTTCGTCCATTTTCTTCAAATCTTTTTGTCCGTCCCATAAATAAACAAAACCTAGACCATGGTGTAAATTATTTCTATCAATACTGAAGGAATAGCGATAAGACGATTGGTAATTAATGAATGCATTATCTGCAACTTTAAAATTCAACCCAAATCCTAGTGGTGCTTGTAAATTAAATTCTCCATCCACCTCAGTAACTCCTCCGACACCACCCATAATGTAAGGTATAACCTTTGAGCTTGGTTTGTAAAACTGATATTGAACCTGTGCATCCAAACCATAAACGGTCTTATGAAGACATGCCGTATTTTCATGGCTTGTGACAACTCCCATTTTAAAAGGAAGCACGAGATTAACATTGTCTTGGAGTTTTAAGTGAAATCCCATTTCGAATCCATGATGGTAATCTTTAAATTTTGTAATCTCACCACCATTCTGGGATTGGTAATCCATAAATAATGCTTTAAATGACAATCCTTTTGAGTAATTAGGATTTTGTCCAAACGCATTAAAGCCTAAGAGTGCAAATAGGCTGACTAGAATATAACTTTTTATCTGTTTCATATTCGATCTAATCAATATATAAAAAAAAATTATAATTTATTCTACGAATAACAGTAGAATATTGGTTAAATATTAAATAAATGTCTAATACGTTGTATAGTGATTTACAACGATTTTGGGATTAATTAAGCGATTACTGCATCAAATTTTAGCTCATTGTGGATTCGAAGTATCCTGAAGATCTATTTTTTCTAACCTGATCCCAATTAAAAAACCTTCCATTCATCACAACATAAACTCCGTGCTTCAGAGTTTGTACAAATGCCAGCGCACTTCCTAGATTAAAAAATCCATCTGAACTACTCCCAAATGCATAGGGTATCATGGCTCCGGTTAGCACAATTGTTTTAGCGATATTATGCTTGGCAATGACTTCTGCAGTATGAACTATTCGGTCAGTCCCATGAGTAATCAAGATTTTATCGGATTTACATTTTTTGCAGTTGTGAATGACTATATCTCGATCTTCATCAGTCATCTCTAAACTGTCCACCATCATTAGGGTTTTTACATCAATGTCCAAAGTACAGCGACCTCTTTTAAACATCTCTTGTAAATGGGTGTCTTTAAAATAGAGTTCACCCGTAATAAAATCATATTCTTTATCAAAAGTACCTCCAGTAACAAAGACTTGTATTTGATCTGACATCTGAACGATTTATAATGGAATATTGCTGTGCTTCTTTAAGGGAATTTTATCGACTTTATTTTGCAGCATAGAAAATCCTTTAATCAATTTTATTCGTGTCTGAGATGGAATAATGACTTCATCTACGAATCCTCTAGCCGCTGCCCTATACGGATTAGCAAATTTATCCGCATATTCTGCTTCTTTTTCTTGTAATTTTTGTTCAGGGTTATCTGCGCTACGAATTTCGTTTTTAAAAATTATTTCACTTGCGCCTTTAGCTCCCATAACCGCGATTTCTGCAGTTGGCCATGCGAAGTTTAAATCAGCCCCAATATGTTTTGAATTCATGACATCGTAAGCACCTCCATACGCTTTACGGGTAATGACAGAAATTCGAGGAACAGTAGCTTCACTAAACGCAAATAACAATTTGGCTCCATTGGTAATGATTCCATTCCACTCTTGATCGGTACCGGGTAAAAAACCAGGGACATCAACCAGTACTAATAAAGGAATATTAAAGCAATCACAAAATCGAACAAATCGAGCCGCTTTTTTGGAGGAATCCACATCCAACACTCCAGCCAATGCCATTGGTTGATTAGCGACAACCCCAATAGATTTTCCAGCCAATCTAGCAAATCCAACTACGATATTATCCGCGTATTGAGCATGTACCTCATAAAAACTATCATTATCGGATAATTCATAAATTACCTCTTTGATGTCATAAGGTTGAGTTGAAGATGTAGGGACGATCGTATCAAGAAAAGGTCTTGATTCATCCCCTAGAGTATACTCTAATCCTGGTGTTTTCTCCTCACAATTTTGTGGTAAAAAGCTTAAAAGACGCTTTACTTGAAGAATGCAATCAAGGTCATTAGCTGCGGTAAAATGTGTTACTCCACTTTTTGAAGCGTGAGTAGATGCACCTCCCAATTCCTCCGCACTCACCTCTTCATTCGTTACCGTTTTAACAACATTGGGTCCGGTTACAAACATATAAGAGGTGTTTTGCACCATTATTGTAAAGTCTGTAATGGCAGGAGAATACACAGCACCACCGGCACACGGTCCCATAATAGCTGAAATCTGAGGGACTACTCCAGATGCCAATGTATTTCGATAAAATATATCCGCATAACCGCCTAGAGATCTCACTCCTTCCTGGATTCTAGCACCACCGGAATCGTTTAATCCAACCACAGGCGCTCCATTTTTCATGGCGAGATCCATGAGTTTACATATCTTTTCAGCATGTGTTTCAGACAATGAGCCACCGAAGACTGTAAAGTCTTGTGCGAAGACATAAATCAATCTGTCATTGACGGTACCATAACCTGTAACAACGCCATCACCCAAGAAGACTTGATCTTCCATACCGAAATCTTTAGTTCGGTGTTTTACAAACATGCCTATTTCTTCAAAACTCCCCGGATCTAATAATAATTCGACACGCTCTCTAGCTGTCAATTTTTTCTTGGCATGTTGTTTTTCAATTCGCGCTTCTCCTCCACCAAGTCTGGCTTGCTTTTGTAATTCTTGGAGTGTTAGAAAATGATCGTTCATGTCGATATATTAAAGAGATTCAAATATAAATAAAGCAAATATATAAGGGGATTCAAATTTGTTTTACTTTTGAAATTCAAACTCTACTATGGAAACAGCACCAGTACATTTGCTCTCGTCTAAACTCAGATCTATGTCTGAGTCGGCTACAATAAAAATGGCCCAAAAAGCACGTGAATTAAAGGCCCAGGGCGTCGATGTTATCAGCTTAAGTTTGGGCGAGCCAGATTTTGATACACCTGATTTTATAAAAACTGCGGCTAAAGAAGCTCTAGATAATGGTTTTACAAAATACACGCCCGTTCCTGGGCATTTGGAATTGAGAGAAGCAATTTGTAGAAAGTTTGATCGAGATAACAATTTAAATTTCAAACCATCACAGATTGTTGTATCTAATGGTGCAAAGCAAAGTATCGCTAATCTATGCCTTGCGCTTCTTGATCCAGGTGATGAGGTCATCATTTTTACTCCTTATTGGGTATCGTATTTTGATATTGTAAAATTTGCAGGGGGCACGCCTGTCGCGTTAAAAGCCGGAATAGATCAAGATTTTAAAGTCACTGCGGATCAATTGGCGGAAGCCATAAACGATAAAACCAAAATCGTATTGTTTTCATCACCCTGTAATCCAACGGGATCTGTATATCTGGAATCTGAATTAAAAGCTATTTCTGAAGTCATTCAATCTAAGCAGGACTTATTTGTAATCTCTGATGAGATTTACGAACACATAAACTTCACTGGGGCACATTCTAGTATTGGTTCCCTTCCGGGAATGTCTGACAGGACAATTACGGTAAATGGGTTTTCGAAAGGTTATTCTATGACTGGATGGAGATTAGGATATATCGGTGCACCCGAATGGATTGCTAAGGCTTGCGCCAAAGTTCAAGGTCAGTTTACATCTGGTGCGACATCCTTTGGTCAGATGGCAGGTATAATTGCTCTAGAACAAGGTTATGAGAGTAGTCGGGAAATGAAGACCGCATATCTTCGTAGAAAAGAAATGATGGTTGAATTACTTAGAGAAATCGATGGTTTTTCAGTAAATGATCCTCAAGGGGCTTTTTACATATTTCCGAATGTCAGTGCTTGTTTCGGTCGTTCTAATGGCCATCGAATCATATCAAGTGTTGAAGATTTTTCTGATATCATGTTAACGGAAGCACATGTCGCGATGGTAGCTGGAAATGCTTTTGGAAACGATCAGTGCGTCCGAATAAGTTATGCCGCGGCGGATGATACACTTAAAGAAGCTGTTCGCAGAATTAAGAACACCTTAGAAAATTATAAATAATTACTTTCTGGTCTTATGTTTTTCAAGAAAGGATTTAAAAAGTCTCGAGTGATTACCATTAGATTCTGAAAACCTTTGGTTGTACTTGCCTTTTGACATGCGTTGACGTAAAGTTTCATAAAGTGTGATGGCACAGGCCACTGAGATGTTTAGGCTCTGAACCATGCCGAATTGCGGAATAATCATGTTTTGATCAATGTGTTTGAGGCACTCATCACTTATGCCATCGTGTTCGTTTCCAAAAACCAAGGCAACAGATTCTGTGAGTTCCAAATCATGAAGTGAAACCGAGTCATGGGATAGATGTGTTCCGATGATTCGTGTGTATTTATCTCTGATTTCGGACATACACTCGTCTACCGACTCATGATATATTATATCTATCCACTTAGCTGAACCCGATGAACTTTTGAGACCAAATAATTTGTCCTTCGCTTTCCTTTCGGAATTGAGAACATAAATTTCACCTATTCCTACTGCATCACAGGATCTCATTACTGCTCCTATATTATGGGGGTCATGCACATTTTCCAGAACAACAGTTAAATCAAACTGTCTATTAGAAATGACATTTTTAAATCGTGCCTCCCGTTCTGTCGTTAATGACATTAATTTGTTTTTACAAACTCAGATCCATTAAATCTGATGATGTCTAGATGCTTATTAATAAAATAATTAATCTGGCCATTCATACTTGGATCTTTAGAATCTTCGATAATTTCTGATTCAATTCTGTAACTGGTTTGGAGCATTTCATCTGGCGTCTTATCCAAGTGATACTGGAAGTTTTTGCCGTAGGTATTTAGCTTATGACCTAGGTAATACATCATGTCATACCCATCATAAGCATCTTTTGTTGGTAGAGCTCCATATTGTTCAAAATACCTTCGTCTAAACCTTTTGACCTCGTAACTCTTTTGATCTACAAATTTTGATCGAACAACGTGCAGGTTTAGATTTTTAAAATAATCGTATCCTATTCGATCTGTCTCAAGCATTATAGGCATTCCGAATACATACACTCTATTGGAGCCTTTTTCTACTCGAATTCTACGTAAACAAGAATAAATAAAATCTTCATCTGCCGCTTTCCAGTTAGGAATGATAAAGACGCTAGCTTTATCCGTATGGAATATGGAATCAAAAGCCGTCTCACCTACCTTTAGAGAATCCATATTCACCATATATTCTGGAAATTTAGTTGTTCGATCTCCTCTTTCGGCACGTAAAATTTCATTAAAGTATTTAAATCGGGCACGATCTTTTGAGCCTTCTTTACCTATCAAAAAGACCTGATCTTCGTTAAAACGAGAAAGGACAGATTCGGCGATTTGGTAATAGTGATCTGTTAGATTTGGTCTTAACTGAATATAGAAAGGATTGTTATTAGTGATTTTCTTACTAGCTCTCCATGGGGATATTAAAGGGATTTCTTGCTCTTTGCAGTATCTCACAGCATCTTGTAATTTATCATTTGCGTAAGGTCCTACAACGACATCTGCATTCTTATGTTCAGATCTCTTGAGAATAG
>JAHDBE010000313.1 GCA_020630555.1 Saprospiraceae bacterium | reverse complement strand
ATCTAAGATGATCCCACATTTATCTAAGGTACTATCTAAAGCATCGTTTGATCCTTCGGTAGGCATCAGTGTAAAACTCGCGCGATCTGAGGCTCCGCAGCCTTCAGAAACAAAACCTACGGCGGCTTGACCTGCACTCTCGCTAATGTCACCAAAGTGAATATGACAATCAAAATCGGATTTAGCTGCTAGAATTAACCCAGCTGCTTGGCCTATCCCTCCTGAACCTGCTATAAATATGTGATGCATGTTTGTGTGTTTTGCGCAAAATTAATTTTTTAGTTGAGGAATTCACGTCACAGATGCCCAAAGCTTTTACGCTCTGTGTGACATTTTAACACTACAGCACAAAAGTCTCAAAATCATGGACTTATAACACATTAAAATATAACACAACATATAAATAACTGATTTACAGATAAAAATAGTTTGTCATGTTTGGTAATATGAAGAATTTGCGTGTATATTAGCGATTCCAAAGACAGTTGAAGAGCAGTAGAGGAATATCCTTAAACCACAAACCGATTTTGTTCGATGAGTAAGAAGAAAGCCAAGAAAAAGGCTGCTCCCAGGTCTTTTTCGTCCTTTTCGTTGAGTGATGAACGTATCCCAAAGATTATTGGTGTTGTTTGTCTATTTCTGGCCCTTTATCTGGCCATAGCCTTTGTATCCTATATATATACATGGAAGCTTGATCAAGACAAGGTACTTAAGTACTCTTGGCAATATATTATTCAAGGGGATTTAACCGTAGATAACTGGTTAGGACGTCTTGGAGCGTTAGTATCCAATATGTTTTTCTATTGGGGTTTTGGACTTCCGTCAATAGTGGTGGTCTTTTTAATGTCGAAATTAGGTCTCGACTTAATTTTACGTCGCCCACTAGCCGCGTTCTGGGACATCTGTAAAAAATCATTGTTAGGCATGGCGTTCATGTCTTTAATCCTTGAATTTATTTTTAGAAACTCAGAATTCACATGGGGAGGTGCTTTTGGAGAAAGTACCTATGCCTGGATGAGTAATTTTATGGGCAACATTGGCCTATTTCTCTTTATTATTCTCACCCTTGCGGGAATTACCGTATGGTATTTAAACCCCAATTTTGAAAAGCTCGAACTTTCCATTCCTGGTCTCCCAAGTTTTAGCCTTTCTTCTTTCGCGAAAGCGGAAACCGAACAAGACAACTCTCGTCGCAAGCCGGCCAAATTTATACAAGCCGATGCCCCTGCGAACGATAAAGATTATACACCCCTGAAGCCTGGTTTAAGAGATCAGGCGGCAGCCCCAGAAAGAGCCATCCCAAGGACCGATTTATCTTCTGACAATGCACCAGACGCCTCAGGTCATCTTGACTTTAAGGTATCCGATGCGTTGTCAAAGATATCTCGATCAAAGAAGCCTTCCGTCGAACCCGCTCAACTCGAGATTAACGACATGGAAGGTGTATCGGTCTCCGAAAGCATTGGCGGAAGCCAAGCACCAAAACCAGAGGAGAATAAGCCTGTCCTCCCTATTCAGGAAGAAAACAAGCACCACTCCGCACCATACGATCCGACTTTGGACTTATCTAAATACAAGCATCCAGAACTGGATTTATTATTAGATTATGACGATCAAAAAGTAGAAATCGATCGGTCTGAGTTAGAAGCTAATAAAGATCAGATCATCGAAACTTTACTGAATTATAAGATCGAAATTGTAAAGATCAGAGCGACCATCGGACCTACAGTGACACTTTATGAAATCGTCCCTGCTCCTGGGGTGAAAATCAGCAAGATTAAAAACCTTGAGGACGACATCGCCTTAAGTCTTGCAGCTCTAGGTATCCGTATTATCGCCCCAATTCCTGGAAAAGGAACGATCGGTATCGAGGTGCCAAATAAGAAAAAACAGATTGTCTCTCTTAAAGAGATTTTAAAATCAGACAAGTTTATCAATGCTAAAATGGATCTTCCAATAGCGCTTGGAAAAACCATTTCGAACGAAGTTTTTATCGCGGATCTTGCTAAAATGCCTCACCTTCTTATTGCAGGTGCTACGGGTCAGGGTAAGTCTGTTGGTATTAATACAATTTTGATGTCATTGCTTTATAAGAAGCATCCATCACAGGTGAAGCTTGTTTTGATTGATCCTAAGAAAGTAGAATTATTCCCTTACGGATATTTAGATCAGCACTTCCTTGGTTTCTTACCAAATGAGGAGGAGCCTATTTTAACAGAAACGAAAAAAGTCATCTACACGCTTAATTCATTATGTATCGAGATGGATAACCGTTACGATCTTTTGAAAAAAGCACGTGCAAGGAATTTAAAAGAATACAATCAGAAATTTACTGATCGTAAATTAAATCCAAACGATGGCCACCGATTTATGCCGTACATCGTCCTTGTGATTGATGAGTTTGCTGATTTAATTATGACGGCCGGTAAAGAAATCGAAATGCCAATTGCTAGATTAGCACAGTTGGCCAGAGCGATCGGAATACACTTAATCATTGCGACACAGCGTCCATCAGTAAATATCATTACGGGTATGATTAAGGCCAACTTCCCTGCTAGATTAGCTTTTAAAGTGACTTCAAAAATTGACTCACGAACCATCTTGGATCAAGGAGGTGCGGAGCAGTTGATCGGTCGAGGTGATATGCTATTAAACATCGGTAGTAACACAGTACGACTCCAATGTGCTTTTGTCGATACTCCGGAAGTTGAAAAAGTAATTAACCATATTGGGGACCAACAAGGATTCCCTGAACCATTTTATCTCCCAGAATATCAAAGTGATGAAGATGTAAGTGTCGGAGATACGAATATTAAACTCTCTGATTTGGATCCAAAATTTGAAGAAGCCGCACGGATGGTTGTGAGTACACAGCAAGGGTCGACCTCAAACATTCAGCGTCGACTTCAGCTCGGGTACAATAGAGCTGGTCGAATTATGGACCAAATGGAAGCCTTTGGTATTGTAGGCCCATCAATGGGTTCGAAACCTCGAGAGGTCATGTTTATGAGTGAAATGGAATTTGAAAACTGGTGGCAATCCATGAAAAGCAAGTAGAAAACCTGATTCTATCTATACATTAAGCCTCGCAGATATGCTGTCGAGGCTTTTTTTTATGGTTTTAACAATCTTTTAATTTCTAGCTTTGTTACATAGATAACGAGAGAATCG
>JAHDBE010000312.1 GCA_020630555.1 Saprospiraceae bacterium | reverse complement strand
AATAGCTCGTAAAAAACTAAAAAATAATTACTGTAAAGAATTAAACCTAGATGATCGAAGTTTATCTTCTAATCATCCATTTCTGTATTGGACTTTGGGTGAAAGCAAATATGACGATCGGCATCATCTAATGACTCATGAAGATCTAGCTAAGATGAAACCGGGAGGGATTATTGTTTGGGACAGTCATTTTGGAGATCGCCTGGGAAGTGATATTAGTCTTTCAGATTTAGATAACGACAAAGCAAATTTTGTAGAGCTCTTTAGATTAGCCGATGACCGTGCGGCATTTCAGACGGTTGTTTTTGAAAAAATAGCACCAGGACAAGATCGATGGAATACACGAAATCAGTACCTACAGATAAATTATAATGTTCCAGAAATTCATTTAGTGAATGCAGGGGAATACCTCAAATCTAATGAAAGTGCGAAAGCGATGGCTGTGCTTGATCAAGTCATAGGAATGAATGAAAGATTAAGTACGTCTTATGCAAATTATTTAAAGGGCCGCATCTTCGTTAACGTAAATAAATTTGACGAAGCCTTAAAGTGCTTTAACCAAGCTTTAGATGGCCGTGAGAAATTTGATATGGCTTCGGTGTACAAAGCACATGTTCTTATTTATTCTGGAAAACCCGCGGAAGCTCTTGAGGTCGTTAAGAATACTATTGAAGGAAATCCTAATCTGGCTTTGGGACATTATTATCAAGCTCTAGCGCATGACAAAATGGGTAATAAAAGACAGGCGTGTCTATCCGTCAAAAAAGCTAAGCAATTAGGGCATGCCGTGACGGACGTATTACTTAATCAGTTGTGTGGAGTAAAATAATATAAAGCCCCTCAAAGAAGAGGGACTTTATATTTGAAAAACCAACTGTTTACTTTAGTGTAGGATTAATTTTTTGAAGTAGCTTTTACTTCCTTCTTTTACATGTACTGTATAGAGACCAGGTGTCAATTGGAGCTCTTGCTGTGATAAATTGATCCGCGATGAAGCATTTTTAATCTGAGTCATGACTTGACCATTTATATTTAAAATGCGAACTTCTCTAGTAACGGCATCATGAAATTCTAAAGTAAATAAGTCCATGGCTGGATTAGGAAAGATTTTGAAATTACTTTCATTGACTTCCGTCAAAGAAGAAACCGTTTCGAATACTAATTCCACATCTTTCGAACTTGAGAAACTCACGACTTGTTGGTCAAAATCATCGGATAACTTAAGAACATCACTAGAATATAGATCGCTACTAGATCTAAGAACTAAATCAAATTCCAAACTTTCTCCGTTAGGAACATAAGATATTCTTAGTTGATTTTCGCTACTTATATGATACATAAACTCACTACCTCCATAATTATGGTTGATGTCTATTAGGTTTAATGAGCCCAAATCAACAGAAATCTGCGAGGCCTTAAAGTCTAAATTACTTTCTAGACGAACAGGGACAGACATGTCTTCATCGGCATATATATATAGATCAGCTATGATCAACTTGTCTTTATTTGAGCGATCCTCAATCTGAATTCCCGCACTTAAAGAATCTTCCACAACACTTATGTCTCCAAAAGCATAAACTCCAAAAGTCAAATCTACCTGATCAATCGTATCTCCCGAAAATCTATATTGACGTAAGTCCAGACCAATAAAATCAAAAGGATCAAAATTAGAATCGAATTGGTGATTGGTATTTAAGTAAAGAAAATTCTGTGCTGGCCATTGATTGATAATTCCTAAAATTCTTTGACGAATTAAAAAGAGATCGTTTACACCTAAGTAGCCAGATTCATCGACGTCGCCTAAAATGGCACGCATAGGATTATTTACTCCGAATTCGAATATTTTCATCAGCTCCACAAGGTCTAAAGTAGTGACTCCACCGATCTGAGATTGATTACTCGATGGAGAAAAATCAATAATATTTTCTCCCGATAAAATATCGTCCTCAGGTACCGCGTACAAATAACTGTTTACCTCGCTTAAAGGAGTAGAGTTTAAAGTGATGTCTGATCCTACGAAACCAAAACCATTTTCTGGATTTAAAACAAGAGGTAAATTTCCTTCACCAACATCATTATTACATACGCCTAATATGTCTTCTATAGAAATTGTACCCCAACACGAGTTTGACGTAATCTGGTCGATTAATCGAATTGTGTGTACCCCTACATGCGCACAATCCACGAAAATAGAATCGGCGGGTCCAATCCAGCTTCCATTAGCCATTTCGAGTTGCAATTGAAAATCACAATTTGGAAACGATCCCTCATCAATCATATCCACCAATATGACACCTTCGCCATTTTGATCGAGTGAAAAATTAATGAATGCGTTACAAATAGGTGTGCATTGTGCATGAGCCTGAATCGAGCCCAAAGCAAACACAAGAATGTATAATATATTTTTCATGATAGTAAATTAAAAGTGACGCTTCAATCCAGTTTGAAGCATAATCGTTAGATAATGTTGATTTATGTTGTTCGCTGAACTCTCCATTCCATTTAAGGATCGTGATCCTTGTACGCGGATGTTCCAATCCCAATTTTCACTTATGCTTTTTCCGAGACTTAGTTGAGCAAGCCCTTGAAACTGCCAACGTTTTCTAAATAAAAGATCCTGATCTAAGTGGATGTCGTATTCTAAATTTTCGCTTGTCTGTACATAGCCCTTGTTTACGTGAAATACGGAGCTACTTAGTCCCAAACCAAAATCTGAATACCATGCACCCCATCTTTTTTGATAGCTAAGAATGACAGGTACCGAAACGAACTGGTAATAATTGTATCTCGTTTTCGTCGTAAAACTTGTGCCATCTACGAGTTGACTTCCACTAATATTTTCAGTTTGTCCATCTCCGTTTGTAATGGTGACAATCGTCGTGTCTTCCACATAAACTAGAATCCGTTCTGAAAACACGTGCTTGGTTTCATCGGTAATGACACGATAATTCAATCCACTTCTTAAAGAGAAGTTGGGGTGAAAATTCCATGTATATTCAATATCTATTCCCCATGCATCTAAAGAGCGTTCAGAATTCTGTCTCAAGTTTAACGCCTCCGAACTTTGGCCAGATAAGTTGATTCGACTTAATCCATAACCAGCATAAAAACCAAGAGCATGTTTAGAAAACTCCAAAGAATTCTCTTTGGACGGAGTGTCAGACCATTTATAAGGGAGTGATTTTATGCCTTGATT
>JAHDBE010000029.1:8702-19826 GCA_020630555.1 Saprospiraceae bacterium | reverse complement strand
TTCAATTTCACGAGAAACGTAACGAAGGCCTATCGCTCCAATCCAAAGACCACGCAGAATGACATGAATCAACAAATTTGTAAAGAATATTAACCACCCTACCATGATAATAGAGCGTACCATATTTAGTATTCCCGAAAACTGGCCATAAGCATTTAACTCTAAGAACCACTTAAACTCAGTTATAAATGGTCTTGCTTCATAAATGCCGTAAAGCGCAAAACCTGATATAAGCAACTCTAGCTGCCAACTTTCTTGTTGGAGTTTTTCTAACCAATCTTTAAAAAATTGTCGTTGGGATTTCTCAGCTTGACTCATACTCATCTAAAATAACCAAGTAGACTGAATATTAAAACCTATTGCAATGACGAAAGTCAAATTACAAATCAAACCCTAATTTTATATCATAGAAATCTCGTCCAAAATCATTGCGAGACCAACTTCCCGAGAAGGTAAAATTTCGATTGTAAGGCGCCGCATAAACACCTACACCCTTACTCTGTGACCATTTATTATCTAGAAACCCATCCTTATCGGACCAGACATTTCCAGAATCATTAAAACCAAAAACACCGAAGGTAATTGGGACAACAAGATTATACCAAGTCCCTAATTCAAGTCTTGCTTCTAGGTTAAGCACCATGGCTTGGTCATCGATAAACTGATTATTTTCATAACCACGCAAAAAGGTCCTTCCTCCTAAAATGGCTCTTTGAAAAAATGGCAAATCTCCATATGTTCCAACATACCCAACTCTTCCTAGTAGTGTAATGGGTCTTAAAACCTGATAGGTTTGATATTCCGTAAGACTTAATTCAACTTTTCCACCTTTTATGTCACTATTTGACAATCCAAGAATAAATTGATTGTTGAACTCAAACAATGCCCCATCCCTAGTTGAAATAGAATTATCTCTAAAATCTAAACGAACATCAAATTCAAGACCACCTGTCCAGAGATCGCCTAAAAGATTAGTAAAGCTATTTTCCTGAAATATTTGGGACACATCTTGTCCCTCCGTGTTTACATCATTATAAGTGCTATTCACATAAAACCCCCACTCACTTTTGGCTTTAATTTTTTGGCTTAAGCCAATGCGACCATGATAGTGCTCGAAATCCATGTCGTAATATCCTTGATCTTGTATAGTGTAATCTATCTCGTTTTGAGCACCTAAACCCCAAAAGAAAGGATGTCGATCAGAATTATTAGAAAGATCCCAGTTAGTGACAAAATTCCAATTTTGAAGAAGATGTCGATAGGTATAATCGAAATTGGATCTATAGGCTCCTATCGAGGGGAAGTATCGAAATTTAATTCGATACTTATGGGCGAAATCTGGCTTATTAAACCCTTGACGAGTCCTCATTAGGGTCATCACATAACCTTGGCCATTGGCGCCCCCTGATCTGAATCCTGGAAAAGGAATGAGACCATTCAATTTAAATCGATGATAATCATATTCGGCTCGATTATGAGGACGTTTTATGACCGTCTCGCTAGATGAAATGACATCATCTTTTTCATTTTTCCCAAGAAAAACTTGACTCAATTTTCCTTTTCCGGCTACAGTTGAATGGTCGATAATTTCATCCTTGCCGTCTCCTGGAACTATACGCACTTTAATACTTTTATCCACTTCACCAAATATCTCCACTTTATCAAAACCACCTAAACCATATATATAAATCTCATCTGTTTGGCCCTTTACAAATTCTCTCGAAAACAGTTTTTCTTTTACTTTTCCATGCTTGCCCATATCATACATCTCGACAAGGACATTTCCATTTTCGAGTCTAGTAATTTTAAAATATTCTTGGACATTTGACCCTACAACATCGACCTCCTTTTCGATTATATCTAGCAGTTGATTAACAACAATCCTTAGGTTATCGCGTCTCTGTTTTAGCTTGTCTATAATTTCTTGATGATGCACATCTGGTAATTCAGGGGGCAACTGAGCCATTCCATTTACGATAACCTCATCGGTAATTTTTGATTGAATGTAATCACAAGCTTCCATCCACTCTTGTCGAGTTAGTTCAGCACCCAATCGACGATCTAAATGGCCTGCTTTATAACTAAGGTGCCAAGTATTATTAAATACATATCCAAAATTCGTTGAGTTAGGAATCACCTGATTGGCAATTCGAGGGATTACTCCTTCCCATTTTGAAAAGACATGATCTCTATCTCGTGGAATAGGTTTATAGATATTCCCTTTATCGTTTTTATATTCCGCCCATTTCCAATTGTCTTCATGCCTATCCCAATCCCCAACAAGCATATCGAAAACTCTTGCTTTGCCATACGCTATTCTATCAATGCGATTGTGATTGTTTTTAAACATTTTTCTAAACATCTGATTCGATGCTACAATAGCTGTGGCCTCACCAAATGTTTTTCCCTTTTTGTTGGTTCGAGGTTTAATTTCGAGTGTACCTAATAGTCCTCCAAAAGTTTCGCGGTATGGACCCAGAGCCGGTAAATCTGGCATCACGTAAAGTTGTGGTCTAGCGTGAAGTATGTCTGTATGGTCTAAAAAGTAACTCGCTACTAAACCTCCATAAGGATGTTGGGTTGTAATCAATTGCTTAGTTACTTTTCTATATAAGGTTTGAGAAGTTAATTCATCTAGGGCTCGTTCGGGATTTTTATCTACGGCTCTAAAAACATAGCGTTGTCCATCCCCTGCTTTAAATTTAAGTGAATTGGTTTGTAAACCACCCCCTCGAGCGTAAGGGCTTAAGCCTTCATATTTTGAAGTCAAATCCAGAAATGGTGCTTTTACTGTAGCTGTCCATTCGGGCCGGTAATTACGTCCCATCCAAAAATGTGTAAATCCATTGGCTTTATATTCAGGACCAGCTACTCTATCTATCTTTCCGTTTACAGCTTCAAACTTTTTACTAGATATTTTACCCGAAAAAGATTTCTCACATGGATTCAATTGATGATTGTAATTAGGTAAATCATCTTCGCAGGAGTTCAATATGGTTAGGATCTCCGTCTCTTCTTTTGATCTATGATGATATAATAGATCGACTTGACCATTCTTAAATAAATTCAATTGGACAAAACCTGCTTTGCTTTCGCCAAATACGATGTGCTTGTTTTTTCTAAAACCTGTTGTCTTTTTTGCCACACTTGTATTGATGTAATAATTTCCATCGTATTCGAGAACGGTATTAAAGAAATCATGACCGGAGACATATAGCACAGATTTGTGATCGTGTATTAAACTCCTCATTCTTTCGACATAATGATTATATCTGGGATTGGATAAATCTCGAGAGGATCCATCAAATTGTTTGTATGCCGCATAAACTTGACCATAAATCGGAATAAAATGTTTCCATCCTAACTTTTCACCACCATGCGGACCCGATGAATATATAGGATGATGTGCCGTAATAATTACATTTTTTCCGTGTGCATCATCTAAAAGAGATTCCAATTCTTCCCAAAAATCATTTTCAAAAAGGATTGAACAATCTGTATCGGGAGCTTCTGGTCTTTCATGGGGATGCATAAACCACTGCGAATTTATAGCAATGATGGTTGTACGTTTATCTCGCTCCATAACAAAGGGACCAGGACACGCGTTACTGGGAATAAAAGATTTTTTCAACTTTAGCTTGCCTTCAATATAGTCTTCCAGGTGTTTCACTTTTTTCTTTCCATTTGGCCCTGAGTTATCCCAATCTCTATCGCCGCTGAGAAAAAACAACTTGCCATTCGTTTCTTTTTTTATTCGTTTAAATGACTTTAGACGATTCTCGTTTTTCTTCTTTGGTTTGTTTCTAATTCCATCATTATCTGTGAAGTCTCCGACAAAAAATACATCTGTTTTAACGTCAGGATCGACAGATTGTATGATACCATCTATCCAATCATCGTCTTGATTAGCCGCATTTCCCACGAAATAAATACTCCTATACTGGGCATCTAATGAAGGTGCTAAAAAAAGAAACATAACTAGAAGTGCTCCATACTTTTTCATACTAGTCGGTTTTTCTAAAATATTTAAACAACTTACCACTGTAGCCATGACCTTCGCTACTTAAATACAATGTGCCTTGGTCATCAAAGCAAATCCCTTCTGGCTGGGGCACTACTTTCTCGTCTAAGAAATACACTTTCGATATTTCGCCTGACGGTGTACAGATCACAACTAAACTTCCTTTTGCAGAACAAATAAAAATGTTTTTCGAAACTGGATTAATTGCCACACCTGATGGTGAAAACTTCGAGGCTCGATTCAACATTTTTTTCATTCGAGTTTTACTAAAACTAAAATGATCATTTACATAGGCTTTTAAATCGTGATCAGAAATTATGATAAAAGGCTCATCTAGAATTTTTTGGCTACTTAAGTCAAAGGAGTATAGATACTTTTTGTTTTGAGCTTTGGTTTCTACACCTGACCCTTTCAAAGCCAATAATAATCTTTCTCCTTCAGGATCATACGTGAGGCCTTCCACATTGTTTTTTCCTGACAATGAAGTCTTTACTTTTTCTGTCTTTTTTTTAAGTGGATCAAAGAAATATAGGTCTCCATTAAATTTCGTTACCACAAGTTTATCGCCCACAACACACACTCCTTCAAAATCTCCCTTTTTAGCAAATTTTAAATCTTCTAAGATTCTACCATCTTGGATACTAAGTTTATAAACATGTCCCTTTTCATCATTAATAGACCATATTACATTTTGACTTTCGTCAAAACTTAATCCGGAGATTTCAACTAATTGCTGATCTAACAAATAGACCTCATCAAATGTATCTAGTTGGTATGGCTCTTGTTTTTCTATTGACGTCTTTTTACCCATGACCTTAGGTATAGGATCTTTATCCTTGGTATTGGAATGACAATTCACAAGAAGAACCAGACTTAAAACCCAATAACGCATACTATTAATGAGGCACGTGAACAAATATTCGCAGTAATGCGAAAAACACAACTGACCCAATTAATCCAAATAAAAAGGAATTAAGACTAAATCGAATCAATGAATACTTTCTTTGTAAAGTCTGCCCTAAAAAATAGATATCCCTGATGAGAGATCCGTAGAGGTAATCAGAATCATTTAGCATTTGTAACATCCCCCACTCAAAGTCCCTTTGTGCCATTTCGTGAAAATTACCATAATAGAGAAGGTTTCCATGCTTACTTCTAATCTCCTCCTCTGTGAATGTACCATGCGTTTTTACCGGGCGAGTTGATAAGATTGCGAAGAAAATCGAAATCGTGCTAGCCAATGCTAGAATGGCAATGGGCAAGTAAAAGTAATCGTGTGACAATCCTTGTCTATCTACCAAACCAGAAACCACAACTGAAAGTATAATTGAATTAACCGTAATCATTATACTCGCTTTGCGATCCACCATTTCATTTAAAGTGTAATGGTTTTTAGAGGTCGTTCTAAACAATGTCTGAATCGCCCGTTCATCTCTACCAGATAAGTTCTTTAAATTCTTCTTTAGTTTTTTTAGCTCTTTATCAGAAATTGCTAATTCTCTTTTTAGCGCTTGATCTTCTTTTTTAACAACTTTCTTTCTTTCCTTTTCAAGATTTGATATTTGGATCTGAACCCTAGGAGCTAGTTCATTCTTACCATAATTTGTATAAAACCTCAGTCCATGGGCCATATCTAAAATGGTTTCGTACCAATTACGTTTAGATATCGACAAATCGTTCAGCATCATTTCTTGATACATCGCTTTCAAATGAATATTTTCATTTGTGTCTACCAAGTCCATCGTGATCGCATCAGAAACAACACGCTCGACAGGCGTTTCAGCTTCTTTATAAAAATCAATTTTCAATAATCCATTGACAATTTCTTCTTTATAGGCCGCATGTCCTGGATGACTTTTAAAGAATTTTTTTGCATCCTCTTCATTCAAAGAATCGTTATTATTTTTTAGTGATCCATCTTCTAAAAACAATTCCATTTTATCAAATGATCCGCAGAAAAACCATCCAACGCATTTGGCTAAATTCAGTTCGTCCTCGGTTAACTCTGAGTGTTTCCCTATAAATTCAATGTTGGCATTTAAGCGCATGGCCATATCAAAATCATGATAAACGATCCGCTCTGGGTAGTTTTGTATTTTAGGAATGACGTGCGCTCGCACGTCTCGTAGTAAGTTGCTCGTACTCATAAAGTGTTGTTCGACTCAAATAAATTTATGAAAATCTGAAACAATGGCATTTTTAATACGTCTTATAAACGTGCCATCGCCACTAGCATGAACTTAATTAACATCATAAAAACAATACTGTTCACCCTGTTTTTGTTCCTTAATCTTTCCGCTTCCGCGAAAGAAAAACAGGATAGTTTTACAGTATACATATTCATGTTAGATGAATGCAAGATCACAGAATACTACTGTTGCGAGTTAAATCGTCTTTATAATGAATATGAAAAGGACATCGCGTTCGTTGGTGTATTTCCCAACTTCACAAGCAAACCTTCAAAAATTGAATCGTTCAAAAACAAACATTCTCTTGAATTTCCATTAAAAACAGATTACTATAAGTCCTTGGCCAAAAAATTTAATGCCAAAGTAATGCCTGAAGTTGTTGTATACAACGAGACAAAGAACATTATTATTTATCAAGGAAGAATTGATGACGCATATGTACGGGTTGGAAAGAAAAAAAGGGTCATCCAAGAAAGGGACTTAGAAATTGTACTAAAATCCATAGTTAATAAAACGTCAATTACTCCTTACAAAACCGAAGCGGTTGGATGTTTTATTAACTTTAGAGAAGATTTATCAGGAAAATCTAAATCATGAAAAAATTATTTATTCTTCTTTTTGCTGCGTTTACTTTGAGTCCTGTCATGGCTCAATCTCCAAACTACTCGGAGGACATTGCTCCAATCATTTACAATCATTGTAGTACATGTCATAGGTCGGGTGAGATAGGCCCTATGAAATTGACAAACTATGATGAGGTAAAAAATTGGGCGGAGACAATCAAGTATGTTACGAATATCCAATACATGCCTCCATGGAAAGCAGATAGAGACTATTCTGAATTGCTGAATGTTAATGCCTTATCTGATGAACAAATTCAAACCATCTCCGATTGGGTGGATGCAGGAATGCCTCAAGGGGATCCTGCTGACGAACCGGATTTTCCTGATTTTCCCGAGGGTTCTTTACTTGGTGAACCTGATTTGACTTTGAATTTTGCTCAAACACATATACATCAAGGAAACAATATAGATGAGTATAGATATTTTGTTTTACCGACAGGTTTAACTGAAGATAAAATATTAAAAGCGATAGAATTTAGACCTGGAAATACTGAGATCGTTCACCACGCTTTGATGTTTGAAGATTTAGAAGGAGTAGCTGCACAAACAGATGCTACCACACCTGAGTATGGATTTCAAGGATTTGGTGGTTTCGATGGATCAGGTTCAGTATTAGGTCAGAAACAATATCCAGGATATGTGCCAGGACAAAAACCATATCGTTTTGCTGATGGTATGGGACAAACTATGGGAGCCGGTGCCGACCTGGTAGTTCAGGTTCATTACGCACCTTGGCCAGTAGATGCTCCAGACTCAAGTAGCGTAAATATTTTCTTCGCTGAAGAAAGTGAATCTGTTGATCGCTATGTAGAGGATTATATCATGTTGCCATTCAACTTATTAGGTGGCTTCTTTTCTTTCTTTATCCCACCACAACAAGTAAAGACTTTTCATGGGACTTGGACATTACCAGAAAAAAGAAGCTTCATCGGTTTGTCTCCACATATGCACCTTCTTGGCTTGGACTGGGAAGTTTATGTCGAGCACCAAGATGGTAGCCGTTCTAACATGATCAAAATCGATGATTGGGATTTTAATTGGCAAGGAGATTATTATTTCAAAAGATTTATTGTGGCGGAAGAGGGCGATGTTGTTCACGCAATTGCCAGTTATGATAACACCTCAGAGAATCCAAACAACCCAAGCAATCCTCCACAGACAGTTACTTGGGGTGAGTTTACAACGGATGAAATGTATTATTTACCTCTTTTCAGTGTACCGTATAAAAATGGTGATGAAAATGTTGTTTTCGATGAAACAACGTCTCTAGAGGATATTGGCGTCTATGATAATAACAATAAACTATACCCTATTGCTCCAAACCCAGCGTATGGTATGATGAATATAGGTCTATCATTAAAAAGAGGTGGTCCTATAAGTGTCCAAGTTGTAGATATTAATGGACGTGTCATTAGAAATATACACATAAACGAATTTTTCTCAAGTGGAAAGCACATCATTAACATCGATGCAGAGCAATTTAGCTCTGGGCTTTACTTTGTCAATGTAAAGGGCAAAGATTTTTCATTATCCGAAAAATTTGTTAGACAATAAAAAACAGCCTCTTCGGAGGCTTTTTTTTTGCCTTAAAGTGAATAGCTAGAGTTAAAGAAACACGTATTTTCGCGACCAATATAAAGACAAGCAATATGGATCACATCGACTTTAAAGATAAAAGAGTTCTAGTCCGAGTTGACTTCAATGTTCCTTTAGACGAAAACCATCAGATCACAGATGATACACGAATTAAAAGAGCTATTCCTACCTTACAATACATATTAGATAGAGGGGCTAGTCTTATCATTTGTTCTCATTTGGGGCGTCCACAAAAAAAGCGACTTGAAAATGGTGACATAAACGTCGAAAAATTTAGCCTAAAACATATTGTTAATCATTTATCAAAACTACTAGGTCGAGAAGTAATATTTTGCTCAAGCACTGTAGGCGGAGAAGCCAAAATGATGAGTGATCGACTTGAAGCTGGGCAGGTATTACTCTTGGAAAACACGCGTTTTCATGCAGAAGAAGCTAAAAGTGATCCCGACTTTTCCGCAATGCTTAAAGTTCTTGCCGACGTTTATGTAAATGATGCCTTCGGGACAGCACACCGTGATCATGCATCCACTTGTGGAGTTGCTCAATATTTCAAGAAAGAAGAGAAAGGGTTCGGATTATTAATGCAATCAGAAATTGAAAATGCCGATAAAGTTTTAAAAAGTCCGAAGCGGCCATTTACAGCAATAATTGGAGGAGCCAAAGTTTCAGATAAAATAAAACTTCTTGATAGACTCATTGAAATAGCCAATCACATTATTATCGGTGGTGGTATGGCCTACACTTTTATTGCTGCACAAGGAGGGAAAATTGGAAATTCACTTTGTGAAAAGGATTACTTAGATCTAGCAAACAAACTTTTGGAAAAAGCCAGGGAAAACAATGTAGATATTCACCTTCCGAGTGATTCCATCGTGGCTGATCAATTTGACGCCAATGCCAATTCAAAAGTATCTAATAGTCATGAAATAGAAGATGGTTGGATGGGTCTTGACATTGGACCAAACGCCATAATGGCTTTCGATAAGGTTTTAAAGGAGTCAAAAACAATCCTGTGGAATGGTCCTATGGGAGTTTTTGAATTCGAAAAGTTTTCTGAAGGGACAATGGCCACAGCGCATCATTTGGCTTCAGTTACTATGGAGGGAGCTTTTTCCCTAATAGGAGGTGGTGATTCTGTCGCAGCCATAAATAAAGCCGGACTTGGTGAGGAAGTTAGTTACGTTTCTACTGGCGGTGGTGCACTTCTTACTTATTTAGAAGGAGAAACACTACCTGGAATTAAGGCCATATTAACTTAATACCTTTTTAAAATATTCACCCGTTATCTTAAAGCCTTCACTTCGAGAAACCTTTGGCTCCCAAGCCAAAATCTCTTTAGCCTTAGTGATATCGGGCTGTCTCTTTTTAGGATCATCCTTAGGAAGTTCTTTAAAAACAACCTTAGAGCTAATATTTGGAATCAAATCAATGACTTCTTGAGCGGTGTCCAAAATAGATATCTCATCAGGATTCCCAAGATTAACAGGTAAATGATAATCACTCAATAATAACTTATAAATCCCATCCACTAAATCACTAACATAACAAAAAGAGCGAGTCTGACTACCATCACCAAAAACAGTAATATCCTCATTTCTTATGGCTTGACTGAAAAAAGCCGGTAATGCACGTCCATCATTCACTCTCATCCGTGGACCATAAGTATTAAATATTCGGACTATACGAGTTTCCAATCCATGATAGGTATGATATGCCATCGTCATCGCTTCTTGGAATCTCTTGGCCTCGTCATAAACGCCCCTCGGTCCTATTGGGTTAACATTACCCCAATACTCTTCCACTTGAGGATGTATTAAAGGATCACCATAAACTTCCGAAGTAGACGCTATCAATAATCTTGACCCTTTATCCTTTGCTAAACCCAACAAATTATGTGTCCCTAATGAACCCACCTTTAATGTTTGTATGGGCATTTTAATCAATTGGGCTCGCAGGAGAGGCAAAATGAAGAATAAAGTCTAAATCTCCTGGTACGTGAACAAATTTGGTCACATCATGATGATAATACTCAAATCGGTCGTATGGAAAAAGATGTTCAATATTGCTCAGTGATCCGGTTAGTAAGTTATCCATTCCGATCACATGATATCCTTCAGAAATAAAACGATCACATAAATGCGAACCTATAAAACCTGCAGCTCCCGTGATTAAAACTCTTTTCATATAGCCAATTTAGGCGACAAAAATACATAATGTAACCATCATTCGTTTACATGTTAATGATATAAGGTATCTTCAAAGTATGTTTAAAAATCTACTAGCAATTTTTCTTTTTACTCTATTAAATTTCAAAGGAGTAACCCAGTCAGATCCAAGTAGTTCTGTGACTTTATTTAGTGCCAATTATGGTATTGAGTTTCCTCTTGTTGATTTAAACGAGCGCTTTGGCACTTTCTTTAATTTAGGGGGCAAAGTATCATATCTCAGTTCGTCAGATTTTATTTTTGGACTTGAAGCAGGATTTCAATTTGGCAATAACGTAGATGAAGATCCATTAGCATATTTAAGAAACGATAATGGCGATATACTTGGTGTAAACGGTCTAGATGCTGCTGTATTCCTGAGGCAGCGCGGCTTATATTTTGGTACGGAATTCGGAAAATTTTTTAACCTTTCTAATTCTTCAAGAAAAGGTTTTTCATTAACTGGAGGTCTGGGATTGTGGTCCCATTAT
>JAHDBE010000029.1:1389-8692 GCA_020630555.1 Saprospiraceae bacterium | reverse complement strand
ACGACTCACGCTCATTGCCGCAAGTGGCGGATAGATATGCTCAGGGTCACGATAGATTGACACGAGGGGTCGCATTCAGAGAAAGTATTGGCTATTTACACCTTTCTTCTGAAGGGCTTATTAATTTTTATATAAATGTTGATTTAACACAAGGCTTGACCAACAGTCAAAGAGCTGTAGACTTTGACACAGGCAATAACAACCATGAAAGGAGATTAGACATGAGTCTTGGGATCAAGTTTGGTTGGATTTTTCCAGTGTATGGTTCTAGTTCTAAGAAAAGTGAGGAGATCTTCTATTAATGAATATTCTTTACCAAATTGTAGTTTTTCTCTCTGGTCTGCTTTTACCGTTTTTCGGTATACTCAACCCTAAAATAAATCAGATGCTCAAAGGACGATCTAGAGCATTTGATGATATCAAAAAATTCAAAAACTCTACGACTGATGACATCGTATGGTTTCATATGGCCTCACTTGGTGAATTTGAACAAGCTCGTCCACTGATTGACAAATTTTTTCACGAAAGTGATAAAAGAGTAGTACTTAGTTTTTTTTCACCCTCCGGTTACGAGATAAGAAAGACTTATGATAAAGCTGACTTTTGCTTTTATCTTCCTGCTGATTCTATCTCAAACGCCAAAAAACTTATAAAATACCTAAACCCGAAAATTGTTATTTGGGTGAAATATGACATTTGGCATAATATAATCAATATCATAAGTAAACATCATATCCCCATTTTCCTGGTGTGTGCTGACTTTCGTCAAAACCAATATTACTTTAAATCAGGTCTTGGATTCTTTAAACGAACTTTAATGTCGTTTAATAAGATATTTTGTTTAAACGTCAAAACCCATAACCTTTTGAAGGATTTGGGATTTAAGAATTTAGAGCTAAGTGGTGACTTGAGAATTGATTCCGTAATAGAGCGAAAAAACGAGTCCTCTGCTCTTGAGTTAATCAATCGATTTCAAAACGGTGAAAAACTTCTTGTATTCGGCAGCACTCACCAGAGCGATGCGGATATCATAAGAAAATTGAGTTACAAATTTGAAGGTAAAATAATTATTGCCCCGCATCAGGTAAATGGTAAGCATTTAAATTGGCTTAAAGCCAATTTTTCAGATCATCTATTATTATCAATAGCATCGAATGAAACCGAATCTAGAATCATGATAGTCGATACAATCGGTACACTTTTCGATATTTATAGAAATGCCAATCTCGTTTACATAGGTGGTGGTTTTGATTCAGGTATTCATAATATCCTAGAGCCCGGAGTATTCGGAAAATCTATTATTATTGGACCAAAATTTAAGAAATTTACAGAGGCTGTGGAATTGAAAAAGCGAGGATTAATTTCTGTTATTAAAAAATTAGAGGATATCGATCATTTAGATTTAAACGAATTAGTTTTGAGTCCAAATAAACATGGAATTTTGGCTTTTTTTGATGAGAATTCAGGACATACACAAAACGTGTATAATACTATTAATGGTTAGATGAATAATCTTGATTTTAGACATAAGCATGTCTTAGTAATTGGCGATTTAATGCTAGACAGGTATCTCGAAGGTGATGTTAAGCGCCTATCGCCAGAGGCTCCTGTTCCCATTCTAGAAAACTGTCTTGAAGAAATCAAACTTGGAGGAGCAGCTAATGTCGCTCTTAACATTAAATCACTTGGGGCCCAAGCCTCGATTATTGGAATTATTGGCGATGACTCCTATGGTTTGAGAATGAAAGACATGCTTTCTAAAGTTGGTATTTCCTCTGAAAATTTAATCGTTGATAAAAGCAGACAAACTACCGTAAAAACCAGAGTTATAGGAAATAAGCAGCATTTACTTCGAGTAGACTATGAGGATAGACATGATATTGATAGAACTTTGAGCCTTCAGATTAAAACTACTCTTGAAGAATTAATAGAAAAGACAAGAATAGACGTCGTGTTACTTCAAGATTACAATAAGGGTATTTTTCATGATCATAGTCTAAAAAACATCTTAGAAATACTTGAATTCCATAAGGTTCCTTTTGTCGTTGATCCGAAACTTAAGAATTTTTGGAATTTTAACGAGGCATCTATATTCAAACCCAATTTGAAAGAAGTACAAGATGCAGTTGGCGGAATTATAGTCGATTTAAAAACATACCTGGATAAAGCGTCTAGTCTGATCAGAGAGAAAACGAAGGCGAAACGAATAATTATAACATTATCAGAGCTTGGAGTTTATATAAACAGCGGAGAAGAAGGAGACATTATTCCTACTGATATTCAGTCGATTGTCGATGTATGTGGTGCTGGAGATGCCGTAATAAGCATCCTTTCGTTACTTGAATCGGAAAGTATTGAAAATCAGCAAATTGGAGCTTTCGTCAACACCGTTGGTGGCATTGTTTGTCAGCAGCATGGGGTATCTAACGTCTCTATTAACGAACTAAGGGATAAAATGCGAAGTCTCTACTAGGACAAAACAATGGCTATCAAAAGATTAGAGAAAAATTAATGGTTTATCTAAGTGAATATTTTTCTATTTTTATGCCACTTCGGATGAAGAATTATATCGTTAAAAAATAATACTAAAACCTTTATTATGAAAAGAAGTTTTACACGTATTGGTGCTCTAACCTTAGGGTTTGTAGCATTATGTACTTTTATAATGACTGGTCAACAGATCAACCGATTGGTCGTTAATTCTCCTGCTTCTATAGCCGGGGAATATTCTGTAGGGCCAGCAGAATTTGGAATGGGTTACGAAACTGATCTATGTGGAAACACTGTATTAGCAGATGATATGGATGACTCAGATTTTGACCCAACAAACCCAGATCCTGGATCGGTAACAGATGCATGTACATCACCTGTTTCTAACGCCACTGGAAACATTGTTTTTGTTGACAGAGGTGATTGTCAATTTGGCACTAAAGCTATTAATGCAGAAAATAGTGGTGCTTTAGCAGTTGTGATATGCAACGATGAAGAAACTGGTATCATTAACATGCCTCCTGGTGATGATGGAGGGGCTGTGACTATTCCTGTATTCAGTATGGCAAAGGCTGATTGTGATGTTATTCGAGTAGAGTTTGGTGGGACAGTCGATGCGTGTCTTTCATTTGTTTGTGGTGTTCCTAATTACGGTCCATCAGCCTATTGGGGTCACAATCCAGGAGAAGGAGATTTTGCTAATGGTATGGGTGATTGGACAACAGATAATCCTGATGCTTGGAAATACAGCGCTACACAAACTGTGACTGGTGGTTCTTTTGGAGATATTTTTGCCGATGGACCTACTTCTTGTAATGGATTCATGCACCACTATGGTGACCAACTAGATAGTGATGGAACTGGCCAATTAGGTGTAGGGATTTGCCCAGGTGTTTGTAAAGCTCGTTTAATTTCTCCTACTATTGATTTAACAGCGGGTTCCGGAGATGGATGGTCTATCCAATGGAATCAAGCGGTTAGAGATTTCACCTCAGCTTATAGAATACTACTTAGTAAAAACGGTGGAGTGTCTTTCCCTGACACAGTAGAAATTAACAACAATCTTTATGTAAACGATTTTGCTCTTTCTGAAAATAGAGTAAGAGTACCATTACCAGAATCCTACAATGATGCGTTATCACTAACGTTTGCTTTTGAAATTGATCAGGAACCTACAGGACAACCTTATACCTACTATTTTTGGACAATAGATGATGTGGTATTATTCGACGGTGCCTACACAGATATGCAAGTAAATCAAAATTTTTGGGCTGTCGCACCTAACTTTAGTACTCCGATTGATCAAGTTGCAGAAATGCCATTCTTAGCCGATATAGCAAATATTGGAAATTCATCCGCGACAGGTGTAAACTTAAACATGAGTATTTTTGATTTGAATGACACCTCTGCTCCAATTTGGAGTTCGGATAACAATTATGCGGATATGAGTGGTGGAGAAACTGTGGAGAATCAAGTATTTCAAGATACCTATACACCTACAGCTGTGGGTTCTTACGCAGGTGTTTATACAGTTACCTCTAATGAAGATGATCCAGGAGATGATAATAACGGTTTCACTTTTGGATTTGAAATCAATGATAATGGAAGATTCCAGAAATATCCACAAGGATTTGTCGACTTTATGGGCTTTGCTTTCAATAACCTGACTTATTGGTCAGATCAACCTTATTATTCAGCTGGTAATAGTTTCTTTGTTCCAGCTGGGGAAGGTAAAGAGATAAAAGAAGTATTATTCGGTATCAATAATGCTCCTGGTACGGTGGCTCCTGGAACCATTGAGGTTGATGTATATGAATATTTAGAAATTGATTTTGATCCAACAGTAGGACTTGAAATTAGTCCAACAGAAAGACAACTGGTAGGAACAACATCAATCATTGCAGATACAGCCGCTGACTTAAGAAATATTAGAGCTGTACCTATTGTACCTGGCACGAATGACACGAAAGTTCCGTTGAAAAACAACACGAACTATTTGATTATGATTAATACTAATCCAGTCCTGGCCACAAGTGCTCAGATTGAAATCATGGGCGAGGATACTAGATCCTTAAATAATTTTATTAGAGAGAATTATCGTGGTGCAACTGATCTAGCAATGGAAGAATTGGGTATTAATAGACAAACTGGTAGCTGGAGTGAACGAGGTGCAGACGGAACAGATGTTGCAGACAGAGCCTTTTTCTCAGTAGCAAATTTTAGTACGGTATATACTGACTTCATTATAGGAAATATTGTATCTAACACAGATAACCTAAATCGCGATTTAAATGTGACCTTCTTCCCTAATCCTGTTCAGGATGTTATGATCATGAACATAGGGTTAAATGAAGTATCTGAACGCGTTTTAGTTCAGATGACGAATGTAGATGGCAAATTGGTCAAGTCACAGACATACCAAAATGTGATTGCGGACAAGTTAACTATGAACGTCAAAGATGTTCCATCTGGAACATACTTCGTTAAAGTAACTACAGATCAAGGTTTTAGTACGAAGAAAGTGGTTGTACAGAAGTAAACCGCCCAACATAAAAATAAAAAAGGCTGCCTATTTAGGCGGCCTTTTTTATTTCCAAAATTGTGTTTAGTTTAATCGTATGGTTCTGATTCTTGATTTAGATGACACGATTTATAGTACTGGCCAATTAAAAACCAATATTTTCGCTAGAGCTTTAAGTTCATTGAGAGATGGTTTAGGATTGCAAAACCCAGAAGAGGAACGAGCTTTAAAAATTGACTTGTGGAATTTCCCTTTTGACCATATCATTGAGAAATACAACCCATCCAAGTCAGTAATAAATGATTTCAAAATCAAATTAGAGGAGGCTGACATGACAAGTTTAATTCCATTTATTGATTATAGTCGTATCCAAAATATTGGAATACAGAAAATATTGGTCACCACGGGAATAACTTGTCTTCAAGAGGCTAAAATTAAAGCTTTGGGGATAAGTACTGATTTTAAGCAGATCTACATTGATGACCCATTACTTAGCCCCAGAAAAACTAAAGAACTTATTTTTAAAGAAGTACTAAAAGAATCAGCTTGCTCACCTAAAGAATGTATTGTCATTGGAGACAATCCAGATTCAGAAATCAGTGTAGGTCTAAAACTAGGAATGACATGTATTCAGCGAAAAAGTGACACAAAATCTAGACATCCAAATACTCATCTGTATTTAAAAAATTTCGAAGGCTTATCACTTAAACTACTTTCTGATCTTATTAAAAGTCAATCTTAAACCTCAAATTAATACGACGAGAGGTGAGAAAATTCGGTATGGCATATTGAGTATTCACAATAGTTTTTATCCAGGTATTAGAAGCAACATTGGCTACGCCAAGCAAATTAAAAACCTCTAGACTTACCCAGACATTCTCTGTAAAGCGCAATGGATGACGTGGACGTTTATCTTTCCAAGATTCATTCCATAATAGATAGGCAAATCCAATATCTACTCTGTGGTACGCTTTGAATCTGTAGGTATTTCTAAAGACGTCATTATTCCCTCTTATACCAAATGGCAAGCCTCCTCCTACAGAAAGGTTCATATGCATCTTGAAGTTTTCGTTATTAGGAAGGTAATCTTGGAAAAACATGGATAAATTAAACAAGCGATCCGTGGGCCTAGGAACAAAACTCACTTCTTGTGCTATAGAATCTCCAACTTCTCTCTGAAGGTGCTGGACGTTATTTAAAGACTCTCTAACGCGTAAAAAAGATAAATTAACCCAAGACTCCGCGCCGGGTACAAACTCTCCATTTATTCTAAGATCTAGTCCCATCGCATGTCCCGATGCATCATTTTCTCCAGAGTATCGAATCCTGACATTATCCACTTCATAGGAAACCAAATTATCCAGTTTCTTATAATACAGTTCTGAGATAAACCGAAAGGGTTTGTCACTTATTGATTTCCAATCAAAATCATATGTTATTCCACCGACTATATGGAGAGATCGTTGTGCCTTTAAATCAGTATTTACAGTCCCATCAGGTCTTCGCATTTCACGATAGAAAGGCGGCTGATAATACACTCCTCCAGCTAATTTATAGGCTAGATTTCTTTCACTTTTTAATGGCTTATATAAGATTTGAAATCTAGGACTGATCGTAAATTCTTTATTTAAATCCCAATAATTAGCTCGGACACCTCCTGTAATTTTAAATTCATGATCATCAGAAATAGATGAAAAAGTGTTTTGAGCAAAACCCATGAATCGATTTGAATTCAATACATTTTCCGACTTTATTACCTGAAATAGTTTCACTTCTTCGGGATTAAAAGGAAGGGAGTATCCAGCGCTATCCAATCTCTCCCACTCGTTTAAAGAATCATCTATTTGTTCGTTCTGAAATTTAAGTCCCCATTGTATGAAATGATTGATATCTCTAGAATCCGAGTCCATTTGCAACTCAACACCTCCTCGATGAGCTACATTCGTTATTCGTGTATTAAGAAAGTTTCGTGCAAACGTGTGTTGTGTACCTGTTCCAAGAACAGCCACTTCTTCTCCAACGTCATCACTCCCTAAATTCGTCTCGATCTGAGCCAATCGATAAAAACCTTGGATATCAAAGGTCTCCGATTCTTCACCCCAAAAGCTAGAAGCCAAAAGCTTTAAATACAGAGGATTTTTATCCCTATCCGGTAAGTATGTTAATGACACACCCGCCATTCCATTTTCAAACTGATCTACTTCTTGACCTTCAAATACTGAAGTCAACTGTAAAGCAAAATCAATTAATCCCAGAGCCGTAGATCTTTCAGTAGGAACAAAATCGTAATTT
>JAHDBE010000029.1:0-1379 GCA_020630555.1 Saprospiraceae bacterium | reverse complement strand
TATAGTTTCCTAGAACTTTGGATATCACGTGTAAGATCGTAGGTAAGATAGGTTTGAAAATCAGTAAAATTAGGTACATACTCCCCTTCTACATCTAAGGAGCCTAACAAATATCTAGTCGTTTTGTATCTCGCACCCAACAAATACCTGAGCTTATTATACGCGTTTGCTCCTACTCTTTTACTTCCTTCAAAATGTAAAGAGCTTCCAAGCATACTAGCACCGACAGAGGCTTTAAATTCATCGGGACGCTTATACCTTATGTCTAAAACAGAAGACATTTTATCTCCATACTTTGCCTCAAATCCTCCACTTGAAAAAGATAAATCTCTTATGAGATCTATGTTTGGAAAAGTTAATCCTTCTTGTTGCCCACTTCTTATAAGTTGGGGTCTAAATATTTCAAAGTCATTTACATATACTAGGTTTTCATCGTAATTACCACCACGCACGTTGTACTGACTACTTAATTCGCCGCCAGTACCACTAGAGGTTCCGAGTGCAATCGCCGGTAGTACGCTCTCCAAATTACCAGAAACTGTTGGTAGTAGTTTTAATTCAGTGACTTCCTCTTTGACCATTCCCACATCTTCGATTCGGCTTTCGCGTATGACAATATCCAAATCGGAGTCTTGTACTGCCAATTTAAAATTGACATTTCTCTTTTTGCCAGAGCCTGTTGGGGGAACCTTGTATGACTTTTCAAAATAACCAATCCTTGAGCATATTAAATTGACGGAAGTCTCTGAAGGAATTTCAAGACGATAAAAGCCATTTTCATCAGTTTCTGTTGCATTATTAGTGCCCTGTACATAAACTGTGGCAAAATCAATTGGTTTACGGGTATCCAGATCTAGAACATTACCAAATACGACTGCCGTTGACTGTTGACTGTTGGCAGTTGTGACAACAAAACAAATAAGCAACGAAAAGTTTAATAATTTCATGACCCCTTTAAAACGCAACATCTCCTTGCTCATTATGACTGATAATAAGTTTTCATTCTCGCTATGGTAGCTAAAGGATCTTCAGATTTAAAAACACTACTACCTGCCACTAAAACGTCAGCACCAGCCTCTATTATTTTTTCCATGTTTTGTAAACCCACTCCCCCATCTATTTCGATCAGAGTTTTGGCATTGATACGATTTATTTCCGTTTTCAGAGCCCGAATTTTAGATAATGTCTGATATATGAATTTTTGACCTCCATATCCCGGATTAACAGACATCAAACAAACTAAATCTAAATCTTCCAATACATCGTACAAAAGATTCACTGGTGTGTGAGGATTTAAAGCCACTCCTGCCATAGCACCAGTCTCTTTTATCTGACCAATTACACGATGTAAATGTGTGCAAGCCTCATAATGTAATCAC
>JAHDBE010000311.1 GCA_020630555.1 Saprospiraceae bacterium | reverse complement strand
TCTAGTATTGGGATATTATTATGATCTTTCATCACAGTAGTTTATCATTTTATCTATCATACTATTTATAATAGGCCGACCCGTTTGTTGTTCTGCTTGTGGAAATCCACCAATGCTGAGCGTATTTATCTCAGATAAAACACGTTTTTCAGTATCGTCAACAAGTGTATCGACACCATAAATGAATATCCCTTTTGACCTCAGAATCGGCGTTATACCCTCAATGAGTTGTATTTCATCTGCATCGGCTTCACTTGGGATGGAAGTACCTCCTTGAGCTACATTGCACAACCAGGAATCAGGTGCAGGTAGGCGTAATGAGGCAGCCATAATTTCTCCATCCACAACGAGTACACGTTTATCACCTTGGGTCACATTTTCTAAATATTTCATCGCAATATATCCTTCTGCTTCGATTTGATCTTTTATCGACTCTAAATACTCATCTACGTCATGAATGTCATTACCATCGTCTACGACTCCATTTTTTATTTTAAGCAGACCACGCCCCCCATAATCCCGCAATGGCTTAAGAACAATAGGAAAACGCTCAAGCATTGCCATCACATCATCAATGGACGAACATAATTTTAAGGGTGGACACCATTCTGACACTTGGAGTAAAAATTCTTTACTACTTGTCTCAATAATTCCCGACGGATTATTAATAATAGCGGCATTTTTGAAAATGTCTTCAAGAGTAATCAAAAATATATCGCTAATCGGCCTCGGCAATCTTAAAAAAATAAGATCGTATTCGTCTGGATTTACTTGATTTATAGGATAATAGCTTTCGCCCGTGGGCGAATAAGAAAAAGACTCATCTACTCTTTTAGTGAACAACTGTCCGTTTTCTTGGAGAGCAAAAAAAGCATTATTCTCATTGATTCCTCTACTAGCTATATTTACCGACTCCACACGTGGATGTCTAGTCATCTGCCGCACGATTTGATAAACAGAATTCTGATCCGAATGACCAGAGTGATCGGTAAGAACAAGAACCTTATAGTTTTTCATTGAAAAATTTCTTCTAATAAGGTTTCATCGTTATTTAAAGACTTAAATAAGCGCATTCTAAATTTGCCTTTTGAATTATGAAGACTGATGCACATTTTGTCGATTGCAATAGTCGATAATACTGTCTGAATGTAAGCCTCGATGAGGTCATCCAGTCCGATTCCTAATTTATTGAAGTCTCTTCGATCCATGAGCATGAGTCGATTTGTATCGGAGCTCCACTCATTATGCCCTTCTTTTACAGAGAGATTTGTTCCTAACATCTCCCAGCTATCAGCACCGTCTAAAAGTCTGTCGGCCAAAGGCTTTGCGGCTTTTCTACTGTAAACGCAGAGCGGCCGTATTCCTGTTTCGGTACTGCTGACCATCATGCGCACATCGATTACATACGTCTCTCCTTTTGCGGTAGGAATGGTCCCTACATGATAATATTTACCCGCGCTACTTGTCGAACTCCAAGTATAATTACCTATTAAACTCTGAACAATATATCTTTCATACTCAATATCCATTTTCATAAATGCATCAAGCTCTTTTTCGTTTACGATGGTAAAAACTCCTTGACCAGCATTGCTATACGGAATCTTTATAACTGCCTGACCACCCATTTTTTTAACCCAAAGAGGTATTTCATTTTTACTCACATCCCAGATCGTTTCTGGTGTGTTTATTTTTAATCCGTAATGCTCGATTTCTGTATTATAAAAATCATAGGCTTTAGCAGCCACCATTTTATTGCGTCCACCCGCAAGGCAAGCGACGATTGGATTTAGAATCTTAGTTTTTAAATTAAGTGGAATCCTATTCCATGGTTTTTGAGTAAGGTATCGAAATACTCCGCGTAAAGGAGTCCAATCTCCCTGGTGAAAAACATATAAAAGGTCGTTTTTTATTTTTATTCGATCCGAATCTTGGCGATCGAAATAGGGAATCAGTAAAACCTCTTCTTTAAACACATCTGCAATTACTGCAGCGTAGCCCGAAGTTTCCATGTAATTTTTATCGTAAATCAGGCCAAGTTTTCCTTTGACTGTTCCAGCTCCTTTTTTAGATTTTAGTAATGGCTTAAATGTACGCTCCACCAAAAGACGGTATGACCCCTCTTCTTTATTATCATCTACTAAAGGCATCGACTTCTGACCCGATGGACAAGAGTTATTTTCTAGAACGACCATCTGACGATCCCCCTCCGCTGAGGTTGCGTTAATTAAATCCGCTCCACTCCATAAGAAATACTTACAGCGATAATCAAGAATCTCTTGGAGCATTTCCCGATCTACCTGAGGGTGTAAATGACAGTACCTAGTAATGATCCGCTCCTTAGACAGATTCAAAAAGAAATTTACCATAGGATGTATAGTCGCATTCAACGCCTTAGGATACCAGTGGTTTTCACTGATAAAGCTATCGGGAAGTATGGTTTCTATCGCTGTTTTCATTCGCTAAAAATCGGGCAATATTGAGTAAAAGATAGCAATATGTCGCATCTTTTTTTCTAGCACAATCAGCTGTTTATCAAAAGTTTATACTTTTTCGTTAAATTGTCTGTATTATATACTTCTAAAAACAAGCAAGAAAGCTATTCTTTTATAAAATCATAGACTATGCTTACATCATGGGACTCCTTTGACAGATACGTATTAATTGATAAATCGATTGAATACATTTATCCACTTTGGGCATCTGCTCAAGGCTTGACTGAATGGTTCCTTAGAGAATCGACCTACATCATGAAAAATGATAATCCACGTGCTCCTGCCGAACTTTATCAAAAAGGCGATCGATACGTATGGAAATGGCACCAATGGGATGCAGAAGGTCGAGGTGAAGTATTAGAGCAGAATGGCGTTGATCTAATCAAATTTTCTTTTGAAAGTAGTATAGTTCATGTACATTTAGAACGTTTTGATGACGGCCGTACGTTAGTAAAATTGACTCAGTCAGAAATCGCAGATTCCGATGAGGCGAGACTTAATATCTACTGTGGCTGTGGATCCGGATGGACTTTTTGGCTGACTAATCTTAAGGCATATTGTGAACACGGTATCCTACTCAATGAACAAGGCATGAATTTGAGAGGAATATTTGACGGATACAAACTTGTCAATACCTAGATAACCCATTCTAAATCGATTCAGAATTCTAATGACTAATCTAGTAGTTCGGAATCCGGTAAAGAGATGGTCTCTTATTTTCACCTAA
>JAHDBE010000310.1 GCA_020630555.1 Saprospiraceae bacterium | reverse complement strand
TTATATTCCTAAAAACAATCTCAAACTTATAGATAAGGGAAATAAGTTTCGGGGTGAACTCAGTTATAAAATTACTTTTTGGGACCCAGGCATTTATCAGTTACGTCAGCCTTATTTCACTTTCGTGAATGCTTATGATACCAGTAAAATGGTGATAAAAAAAGGACCAGAAATTGTCGTTCGTGAGCCTTCAGGACTTGAAAATTTCACAGGTGAAGAAGTCCAACCTATTAAAACCATTTTATATGAAGGTAGAAACTGGGAGGATTTTCTTTGGATTTTTTATGTGATCATTGGATTGGTGATTCTTGGTCTAGTAGTCTTCTTTTTATCAAGGAGAAAAAAGCCAGATTTAGAAGAACCTATATTTATAGAACCAGAACGCCCAGCACATACGATCGCTTTACAAAAGTTAAACGATCTTGAATCTGAAGCACTTTGGCAAAAAGGAGAAATAAAAGAATACCAGTCTAAACTCACGTATATCATTCGTGAGTATCTGGAAAAACGGTTTGGGATTTCAGCATTAGAATCAACCACTACAGAAATAAAAGAAGATTTAAAAAAGACTTCCTTTGATACGAAGTACGAATCTAAACTCATAGAAATCCTTCAAGTAGCTGACTTGGTAAAATTCGCGAAAGCGAAACCCTCAGAAGATGTACATCATCAATTTTTAAAATCCTCCGTGGATTTTGTTAATGCCACAAAAAATCAAATTACTGAGACTGTAAATGATGACGATGGAACTGTGGGGTAATGTCATATTAGCAAATCCAGAATTTCTCTTACTGCTAATTCTGTTACCAGTAATTTGGTTTTGGAATAGAAAAAGATCAAATCCGAATGCATTTATGGATTTGTCCTCGCTTAACCCTTTTATAGGATTGAATAGTTGGAAAGTGGCCCTTATTAAAATCTTGGATGTTTTTAAATGGCTAGGTCTTGTCAGTTTAATTATTGCTTTAGCTCGACCACAAACGACCTTAAAAGAAGAGGAGATAAAGGCGGAAGGAATAGATATCATGGTAGCGATGGATGTGTCCACTAGTATGTTGGCCGAGGACTTTGCACCAAACCGAATTGAAGTCTCAAAAGCCTTAGCTATAGATTTTGTATCAAAGAGAGAATATGATCGAATTGGATTAGTTGTATTTGGAGGTGAGGCATTTACTCAATGTCCTTTAACAACCGATCATGAAATTTTAGAAAGTTTCTTGGCCAGATTGCGTTGTGGAATATTAGAAGATGGAACAGCGATAGGCATGGGTCTATCCTCTGCAATAAACCGTTTAAAAGATAGTGAGTCGGAATCTAAAGTAATTATACTTTTAACCGATGGGGTAAATAACATGGGATACATAGATCCTATGACTGCAGCTGACATCGCCAAACAATTTAATATTAAAGTATACACAATTGGTATTGGTAGCAACGGGCGAGTTAGAAGACCTGGAGGATTCTCTTTCCAAATGGTACGAGGCGAATTAGATGAACAACTCCTTAGAGATATTGCTCAAGAAACAAATGGAAAATACTATCGTGCCGAATCAGAGGAAGCCCTGAAGGCTATTTATGATGAAATCGATACCCTGGAAAAAACCGAAATTGAAGTAAAAGTATATAATCGGTATTCTGAAGAGTACGGTAAATTCTTGTTACTTGGTATGGGATTATTTCTAATGCCATTCTTTTTATCTAAAACACTTTTAAGTACGTTTCCATAATGTTCAGATTCGAACATATCGACCATTTTGTTTTATTGATTGCTATACCAGTCGTATTGCTCATTTATTTTTTAGCTCGTATTAATTTTAAAAGAAAGCTAGAGGTTTTTGGAAACTCATCTACTGTATCTAAACTGTTATCATCGATCTCAGAATCTAAGAGATGGATAAAACTAGCCTGTTTATGTGTCGGAATTTTGTTTTTGACCTTAGCATGGACAAATCCACAATGGGGGTATAAACAAGAAAAAGTAAAAGTCAAGAGCACCGAGATTTTTATCGCTTTGGATATTTCTCTGAGTATGCTTGCCGAAGATATATCACCAAACCGTCTAGAGCGTTCAAAACGCTTCGCACAAAGATTGGTAAGAAACCTCAGAGGAGAAAAAATTGGACTCATTCTATTTGCAGGAAGTGCTTATTTACAAGTACCTATTACCGCTGATGTAACCGCCGTGGAGTTATTTTTAAAAAGTGCCTCTACAACCATGGCAGGGACTCAAGGAACAAACATCGCTGAAGCGCTTCAATTTGCAGATGAGTCATTTTCCGAGACATCAGAATATAGAAAAGTGGCTATCGTAATTACAGATGGAGAAAATCATGAAGAGGATGCCATTAATAAAGCCACAGAACTCGAACAAAGAGGAATAATTGTTCATGCCATCGGTGTAGGAACTAGTGAAGGGGATTTTATACCTGTAGATTACGGCGGTCGTGTGGAATACAAGAAGGATCGACAAAATCAAAATGTGCGAACTAGTTTGAACATCGATATGTTGAAAGATTTGGCGAAAGCTGGTGGAGGAAACTCATACTTGATTAGTAACGAGGATGCCGTCATAGAGTCAATTAAAACTGAGATCGATAGAATGGAAAAAATAGAATCGGAAGAACAGTCCTTTACAGACTATAATAGCTACTTCCAGTATTTTCTCTTTTTTGGATTACTATGTTTCTTCGCAGAATTCATATTGACTGATGTAAAATCATCGAAATGAAACAACTAAAGTTCATATTACTATTGCTAGCTATCATTTCTTTAAATGAGGCATTAAATGCGCAATCATCTCATCAGTTATTAAGAGAAGGAAATAAACTTTATAACTCTAATGATTACGCTGCTTCTGAAGAAGCCTATTTAAAGTCATTAGAAAAAGAGCCTAACGTAAAAAGTCATTTCAATTTGGGAAATAGTCTATACCAACAAGGTCGATATGAAGAGGCAGCTGAGGCTTACGCCAAAGCAATGAGAAACACAGAAGATGAATCCATAAAAAGTAAAGCAAATCACAATCTAGGTAACGCCCTTTTTCAACAAAAGAACTTTCAAGAAAGTATAAATGCCTACAAGGAGGCTTTAAAATTTAATCCAGAAGATGAGGATACACGCCTTAATTTAATGAATGCAAAACTTCAACAGAAGTTGGAAGAAATGATGCAGCAACAACAGCAACAACAAGAACAACAGCAAGAGCAACAGCAAGATCAACAACAAC
>JAHDBE010000309.1 GCA_020630555.1 Saprospiraceae bacterium | reverse complement strand
TGGTTTTAACAATCTTTTAATTTCTAGCTTTGTTACATAGATAACGAGAGAATCGTCTTAAAAGAAAGGTCATTATGAAAAATACATTTCTGCTTATCCTAGTCAGCTTTTTAAGTGTGCAAAGTTTTGGGCAATCTGTGGATCCAGCCGCCAAAAAAATATTGGAACGATTGAAAGCAGACTATGAGTCTCATAGTTCTATGGAAATTGATTTTGATCTTGTCTTAGACCTTCCAGAATCTCCTACTGAAACTCAATCTGGCAAAATTGTGCAGTCTGGAGAATTTTATAAAGTTCATCTTGCAGATCAAGCCATTTATTGTGATGGCACGGGCATTTACGTCCATCTTATTGATAACAATGAAGTACAGATCAATGATATCGACGATGGAGATGATAGTGAAATGATGTCTCCGAAGGATCTTTTAAGAGTTTACGAAAGTGAAGCTTTTGAATATGCCATTACCGGTGAAGCAAAAGAAGGTGGAAAGGTTGTTAAGTACATTGAGTTTAAACCTACGGATGCCGACTCAGAATACGCTAAGCTAAAAATGACTGTTCTATCGAAAAAACCTGAATTGAAATCCATGACCATTTTTGGAAAAGATGGTTCACGGTATACAATTCAAGTAAAGTCGATCTTATTCGATAAAAAATATGAGAAAAGCATTTTTGAATTTGATGCCAGCAAATACCCAGGTATTCGGGTAGAAGATCTTCGATTAGACTAGAAATGACTAAAATCACAAAAGGGTGGATCCTCTCAGATCCACCCTTTTTTTTATTTCTGCTTTCATCTATTTTTACATAAACAAGAATCCACTGGTGTCTTTAAGGCAAATCGTCATAAAATCTTTAGCAAAACGTATATCCAAAAGAATAAAAAAGGATAGCCTAAATGCAGTAAAGGACCAGGAGGCTATTCGTAAATGGTTAATTCGTAAAGCCTCTAAAACTAAATTCGGCATAGACCATAAGTTTAACAGTTTACGCACCTATGAAGATTTTAAAGCTCATATTCCTATTAGAGATTACGAAGACCTCCGTCCATATGTAGATAGAGTTGTTGAAGGCGAAAAAAATATTTTATGGCCAGGCAGTCCAAAATACTTTGCAAAAACTTCGGGACCCACATCTGGGGTTAAATACATCCCGATATCTAGAAGCTCCATTAAAACTCATATTGCTGCCGCCCGGAATGCGCTCTTCAATTATGTGCACTTAAATAATAAAGCACATCTTTTTGATAAAAAAGTCATCTTCCTTTCTGGCTCACCAGAGCTCTTTGAAAAATCCAATGTGAAAACAGGCAGGCTATCAGGGATTGTTAATCACGAAATACCCTCATGGTTACAAAAAAACCAAATGCCTAGTTGGGCCACCAATTGCATCGAAGACTGGGAAAACAAGGTGACAAAAATAGCCGACGAAACAATCCATCAAGACATGAGTCTTATCAGTGGAATCCCGCCTTGGGTACAAATGTATTTCGAACATCTTCTCGAAAAATCAGGCAAGGCAAACATTAAAGAACTTTTCCCAAATTTTGAATTGTTCGTCTACGGTGGTGTGAATTATGAGCCCTATCGACAGACCATGGAAAAACTTATCGGCTCATCAGTAGATAGTTTAGAAACCTATCCAGCCAGTGAAGGATTTATCGCCTTCCAAGATACTTGGGACCAACCAGGCCTTTTACTAAATTCTAATGCACGAATGTTCTTCGAGTTTGTCCCACTCGATGAAGTGCATAATGAACATCCTACACGATTGTCTTTAGCTCAGGTCGAACTGAACAAAGATTATGCTCTACTTATTTCTAGCGATGCAGGTTTATGGGCATATAACATCGGAGATACAGTTCGTTTTGTATCCTTAGATCCTTACAGACTTGTAGTCTCTGGTCGTATTAAGCATTTTATTTCAGCATTTGGCGAACATGTCATTGCCAAAGAAGTAGAAGAAGCCATGCTAGATACCTCCCAGAAATTTGGTTTTAATGTGATAGATTTTACCGTGGCTCCTCAGGTAAATCCCGGAAATGATCAACTCCCCTATCATGAATGGTTTGTGGCCTTAGATCGAAAACCAGAAAATTTGACGGAAGTCGAATCCTACTTAGACACATGTATGGTCAAGCAAAACATTTATTACGAGGACCTAATATCTGGCAACATCTTACAAAAGGCGAAAATCAGAATTTTAGAAAAAGAAGCTTTTCGAAAATACATGAAGTCACAAGGAAAATTAGGCGGTCAAAATAAAGTACCCCGACTTTCTAATGATCGTAAAATTGCTGATCAACTTGCTAAATATCTGATTTAAAATGGGATTTAGATCCATAGCGATCCAGCCTTATGCCAAATTACTTTCACGCAAAATCGAGCGTGAAAAGTCCAATCCTCATTATTATCAAGACAAGATATTTAAAGAACTTATTAAAAGAGGGAGACAAACTTGTTTTGGAAAAGATCATGACTTTCGTCAAATAAAAACTTACGCGGATTTTAAATCACGTGTTCCCTTGCGATCTTACGAAGAATTATCTCCTTACGTTCAACGAATTTTTGAAGGTGAAAAAGATGTTCTTTGGCCTGGTAAACCCATTTACTTTGTGGGTACGTCTGGGACTACATCTGGCATTAAGTACATTCCTTTGACCAAAGATTCCATGCCTCATCATATGGGGACCGCTCGAAATGCCGTGATTAATTATGCGTACCGGCAAAACATCTTGGACATATTTGATGGTAAGATGTTGTTTTTATCAGGCTCTCCCATATTATCGAATCATCATGGTTTCCCTACAGGTCGATTATCTGGTATTGTAAATCATGTGATCCCTAATTGGTTGCAATGGAATAAACTACCTAAATGGGATACTAATGTTATCGATGATTGGGAAATGAAAATAGACCAAATCGTCAAGGATACCAGTTCTGAAAAAATGACCATGATCAGTGGCATCACACCTTGGTTACTTATGTACCTCGAACGCATGCTTGACTCCTCCTCTAAAAACTCCATTCTCGAAATACTTCCGTTTTTAAAACTCATGGTGCACGGTGGTGTAAACTATAAGCCTTACTCTCCACGTATAAATGAATTATTAGGTGGACACATACATTTTTTTGAAACCTATCCTTCAACTGAAGGATTTGTCGCATTTCAGGAGGGAAATATTGAAGACGGATTGTTGCTTAATGTAAATGGAGGGGTGTTTTTTG
>JAHDBE010000308.1 GCA_020630555.1 Saprospiraceae bacterium | reverse complement strand
CAAGCTTATGGGATCCCGTTTAAAGGGTCGCCTAAGATTGAGATTTTTTTAGAAGAAGGTGAATTTTTAGAGTTTGGTAATACCAAGTTGAAAATACTTTTTACTCCTGGACATTCTCCAGCTAGTGTTTCTTTTTTTCACGAAGAATCGGGGCAGTTAATAGCTGGCGATGTGCTTTTTCATGGAAGTATTGGTCGAACTGATTTACCGGGAGGAGATTTTGATACATTAATTAAAAGCATTAAGAGCAAGTTCTTTATACTGGATGATGCAGTAAAAGTCTATCCGGGTCATGGTCCGTATACGACCATAGGACATGAGAAAAAAACAAACCCTTTTTTGACTTAAAACAAAGACCCTTGCTCAGGAAGAGGGTACAACCTGAAACTTTGTCGGTGGTGTTTACATGGACCACAATTAATAATGGCATCACGATGAAAACTCGTAGGATAGCCTTTGTTTTGTTCCCAGCCATAATCAGGAAACTTCTTTGCCAAGCGAACCATATATCGATCACGTGCATTTTTTGCAAGAATAGATGCGGCAGCTATACTTAAATAAATAGCATCTCCTCCAATAACACAATCGTGGGGAATAGTCTTATAGGGCTTAAAACGATTACCATCTACTAAGATGAGATCAGGTGTGCTTTCTAATTTATTTATTGCTTTATGCATGGCCCTGAAAGAAGCCCAAAGAATATTGTATTTATCAATTTCTTTTGGTGTACATTTTTGTACGGCCCACTCTATAGCCTCGGATTTTATTATTGGCTCTAAAGAATTTCTCTGATTCTCACTAAGCTTTTTGGAGTCGTTTAAGAGAGGATGTGAAAAACCCTTTGGAAGAATAACGGCAGCAGCAAAGACAGGTCCGGCAAGACAACCACGTCCCGCTTCGTCACATCCGACGACTTGTTTATCTGATTTATAATGTTTGAGCATTAAAGTTTGGAGTGCAATTGATGATCTGGGACATTCGAATTAATTGGTTTTATTAATTCTGAAAAGGTCGAATTTTCATTAAAGCTGGTCCATAAATTAATGTCATTGGGCCTTATACAAGATTCGGTTAGAAATTTTTCGGCTTGCGCCAAAAATCCATTGTAATAACCAAAAAAGTTGGCTAAGTACATCGGATGATTAATTTGACCCAATTGTTTAAGTGTTATGGCTTCTGCAATTTCTTCAAGTGTGCCAAATCCTCCCGGTAGGGTAATTATAAGATCTGATTTATCAAAGAATAATTGTTTTCGGTGGGCCATAGTTTCGACAATAATCATGTCTTTAACGCCTGGATGGTTCCATTCAAGTTCTTTCATAAAACCAGGAATGATACCTGTAATTTTTCCTCCTAATTTTAGAACGGTATCCGCGGTTTCTCCCATAAGTCCTGTTGAACCACCACCATAAACGAAAGAAAAACCTTGTTTAACCAGTGAGCTAATTAGCTCCCGCGTGGCAGCTTTAAATCGATCGTCAATTTTGGAACTAGAGGCGGCGTATATACAGATTGTTGGCATGGATGCTTTTGCGTAAAGTTAAGCAAGCAAACCGAAAGCTTAAAAACTAGAAAAGGATTGAGTAGAAATAAGTTTATTGCCTTTAAAAAAAGAAACCCAGAAATATCCAGATAAATCTTCCGTATTTATTTCATTGGTTAAGTTTTGATAAAGCCTCCCTTGCTTCATAACTTGACCAAAGGAATTATAAACGACATAGGAGTCGAAATCAGAATTTTCAATCTTCAGAAAACCAGAGCAAGGATTAGGGTATAATAAGGGAGCAAGTATTTTCAATGGTTTAGACGTTGATGAAACTAAATCATTTCTAACAATAAAAACCCGTCCGTAGGATGTTTCATTATTTATAGTCCTCATGGAAGGTTCGCCTATGGCGATGACCCTCCCATCTCCGGAGATATCCATGGAAAAACCAGTTGGGTGCCACAAAGTATCTCCCTCTGCCTCAATGTCAAAGTTTTGATCAAAACGATAAACAAGCTCTAAACTATCAGTTGAATTATACAGAGTGGGTCTCCATCTAAATGGTCCGCCCAAATCTTCAGCGCCAGTTGCAATGATATAATCTCCAATATTCGTGGTGCTTACTCTACGACCTTTTCTAATAATATGACCTGTATAAAAAGGAAGAATAAAAGTATTCCAGCTGTTATCAATATATTTTATAAGCGCTAAACTATCCTCAACGTTTTCTGAGAACATACTGCATGCAATAGTATTTCCATCTCCAGATATTCTTAAATTATAAAGTTTTTGGTTTAATGGAATAGTATCCATTGCAACCCAATTTTCGAAAAGATCAAAAATTATTAAAGAATGATCTGATTTCTCAGATTCACCTAGACAGACTATTCTATTACCCTCAGAACTTATATCAATATTGTATCCTTTAAAATGATCATGAAATAGGTGATTTAGAATGGTTTCTTGCCAGACTTCATCATCAAAGTTGTAAACACGAAAATTTTCGAAAAAGCTAAATGGATGAACTTGCAGTTGCACCACAACAGTCGCTCCGTTAAATGAGATAGATACAGACTTTTGGTTGACGGCCGAATTTTGATTGACCCCGACATCTATCAAAATAGGACTTCCCTTCAAATCCCAGGAATCACCATTGTAACTAAAAACAAGAATTTTCATAGAATTTGTAAATTCTTCGAAGGAATCTAATTCGGAACCCAACACCACAAAACTGTTTCCGTCACCAGACAAAATAACGTCATTGGCGCAGGAAATTTGATAAGGACTTAGATCGATAGTTGGACCTTTTTGTATATAAGATTCCGTACCCTCTTCAAAGACGTCAATATGTGTTACTCTAAGATACAAGGCTTCTGCAAAAGATGTTACCAAGACTGTAGACCCATTATCAGAAACACAAACATGAGAACCATAATCACGACCAGGAATAACTCCACTGATAGTGTCTATGATGCTTTGTCCATTGCAATTAAAAGAAAAGACTAAGAAAAAATATATGACAGAGTAAGTAGTTTTCATTCGCAATCTAAAGTTATGTCTTTGCATTGAGTTATTAAGGAATTTGGCCCTAAGACATCGGGGTTGGCAGGAAGGGTACAATTCGAGCAAGGATCTGTATCTGGATAATCACAATCTATTCCTTGGAGACAAATGCGAATTTTCTTATTTAGGTTTCCATTCAAAACATCAGGGGAGGTCAATGTTAGGCGAATGGAATTGTTCTCCAGGTTTAGATTTTCATTAAAAATTACGTTC
>JAHDBE010000307.1 GCA_020630555.1 Saprospiraceae bacterium | reverse complement strand
GCCAATCGTTTGATATCGCTGTAGAACTAAGAAATGAGGTCATATATAAAGAAGAAACTTTTCATAGAGTTATTGATTTACTATCAAAACATAATGTTGGATTAGTTATTACAGATGTTGCGGGTCGAAGAGATGTTTTTCACTCTTTTATTAACATCCCCAAAGTATTTGTACGTTGGGTTGGAAATGCAGATGATCAATCAGATACTGACCGACTTAATACCTGGACAGAACAAATTGCCATTTGGAAAAACTCAGGCCATTTTGACTTATATTTTATGATTCATCAATCAGATATGAATATAGTACCTGATGCTCAAAAACAGGTACGAGAATTATTTAAAGAGCATTTTGAATATCCACTCGAATCATCGAATTTTGCACCAGGGCAATTAGACCTATTTTAACATGAAAATATTCCCATATATACACCGAGACATTAGTTGGCTCTCGTTTAACTACCGAGTCTTGCAAGAGGCGAAAGATCCCAATGTCCCATTAATGGAAAGGATTAAGTTTTTAGCGATTTACTCCTCCAACTTAGATGAATATTTCCGAGTGCGTGTAGCTAATCATAGGAATTTAGTGAGAGCAGGTAAAAAAGCTCAAAAAGACCTCACTTTCGAGCCCGAGAAAGTCCTTAAACAAATCTTGAAAATTGTTAATGAACAACAGATCGAATTCACTAGAATATTCGAAGAAGAAATCATACCAGATTTAGTAACAAATGGTATTAACATCCGAAGGAAAAAATTCTCTGATGAACAAATCGAGTTCATGACTGAATATTTCCATAACCACTTGCAGCCTTTTGTTCACCCAATCATACTCATTGAAGATAAAATCAAACCATTTCTCAATAACGCCAATATATACTTAGCACTACAACTAAAGGAAAAGAAAAATGAAGCTGCAAAGCCATTGTATGCAATCCTTCGAATACCATCTGATAAGACTTCTAGATTTGTCGAGATACCTTCAAGATCACGCAATGTACACGAAATTGTAATGCTAGATGATATTGTTAGACATGCAGCACAATTTATCTTTCCTGGATTTGATATCAAAGGAAGTTATTCGATTAAGTTGACACGAGATGCTGAACTTTATATTGACGACGAGTTCTCAGGTGACCTAATATCTAAAGTCAAAAAGAGTCTAAGTAAACGAAATGTTGGAGTCGCATCTAGACTTGTTTATGATCGTGCTATGCCCTCTGATTTTCTAGATTACCTTAAACGAGCGTTTAACCTGCATGATTACGATTTATCACCAGAAGGTAGTCAACATAACAATTCAGACTTTTTTGCTTTTCCAAAGTTTGGCAAAATCAATTTAACAGATACTGAATTGCCTCCTTTGCACTACCAAGCTTTAGAATCCTCAGACATATTCCGGTCAATCGACCTGCGCGATCATATGCTATATTTCCCTTACCATAGCTATGAATCCGTAATCAAGTTTTTTGAAAGTGCAGCGATTGATCCAGAGGTAACGCATATTAAAATTATTCAATATCGTGTTGCTAAAGTTTCTAGGATCATGAAGGCGCTAATGCAGGCGGTTAAAAATGGAAAGCAAGTAACTGCATTCATTGAAATCAAAGCTAGATTTGATGAAGAAGCAAATATAAAGTGGGGTGAAAAATTAGAAGAAGCAGGAGTCACTGTTTTCTATAGTATGCCTGGCTTGAAAGTTCATTCTAAAATTGCATTAGTTAGAAAAGTCTCGAAAGGTAAAACACTACTATATAGCTACTTATCTACAGGAAATTTTCACGAGAAAACAGCAAAACTTTATACTGATTTTGGTCTATTTACCTCAGATACGCGGATTACACATGAAGCCATGAGGCTCTTCAGGTATCTGGAGACCAAACGAAAACCAGATCAGTCTTTCGATCATCTTGGAGTTGGGCAATTTAATTTGAACAAAGTATTAGAACATGCAGTAAAAACCGAAATCAAAAATGCTAAGCATGGAAAACCAGCTGAAATTATTCTCAAACTTAATAGTCTCCAAGAGAAGAACATGATTAAATCACTCTATAAAGCAAGCCAAGCTGGAGTGAAAGTCAAATTGATCGTTCGTGGAATTTGTTCTTTAGTTCCTGGCATCAAAAACATTAGCGAAAATATTGAAGCAATAAGTATTGTTGACCGCTTTTTAGAACACCCTAGGGTCTTCATCTTTCATAATGACGGAGATGAAAAGATTTTTATTTCTTCAGCAGATTGGATGGCAAGAAATTTACATCATAGAATTGAAACAATTGTTCCGATTTATGACAAAGAAATTCAAAAGTTCATCAGAGATATTCTAAACATCCAATTTAATGACAATACGAAATCTCGGATTCTTGACCAATATAACGACAACAAATATAAAGTTGGAGACTCAGATTTGAGTGTACGCTCACAATTGGAAATATACCATTTTATTAAAAGGAGACTTGAGCTTAATGCATGGGTGTCCTAACTAGTCTTTTTGGAAAAAAGTAGACTGCTGCTTTATACTTTCTAGGTGAATCTGGCGCACAATATTTTCAATGAATTCATTTCCTAAAGACATGCTTTCACCTTGAATTCGATATTTTTCCTTTATCATATGCCATCGATCCTCATCTAAAATCGTAAGGTTCTGATTCTTCTTTTCCAAGCCAACTTCTAAAGCCAACTTCATTCGCTCTCCTAAAAGTTGAATAATACGATCATCTAATCGATCGATCTCATGACGCATATCTTTTAAAAAATCAAGGTCCTTATTTTGATCTTCCCTTACCGCAATACTAGAGATTAGCTTCTTGAGTGCTTCTGGAGTAATTTGTTGAGCTGCGTCACTCCATGCGTTATCTGGATCAAGGTGACTTTCGACCATCAAACCATCAAAGTTAAGGTCCATGGCTGTTTGAGATACTGGATATAAAATGTCCCTACGACCACAAATATGACTCGGATCACAAATCATGGGCAAATCGGGTCGTTTGTCCCTAAACGCAATGGCTATTTCCCAATTCGGCCGATTTCTATAATACTTCTCTCCATAGTTCGAAAACCCTCGATGAATGACTCCAACCTGCTTAAGCCCAGCTTTCTCTAATCGTTCTACTGAACCTAGCCATAAAGCCAAATCAGGGTTAATTGGATTTTTTACTAATACAGGAATATCCACTCCTTTAAGAGCATCAGCGATCTCTTGCACGGCAAATGGGTTTACAGTTGTCCTTGCACCAATCCACAAAATATCAATTCCAAACTCCAAACACAGTTCTACGTGTTTTGCT
>JAHDBE010000306.1 GCA_020630555.1 Saprospiraceae bacterium | reverse complement strand
CGGCGTGAACAGAATTAAAACCTGTAATGAGTAATCCGATAATGGTCACAAGTATCACCGTTATGATGGGAAAGAAGGCATATTGCCATTTTAATGGTGCGCCAGCTACTGGAGACAAATCTTCCATGTCTGGCTCGTCTTCATCTTGCGTTTTAGCAGGAGAAACCCTTCCCGTTGTTCGTGCTCGAAGTTCAGAGTCGTACATCGGTCCGAAATCTTTTCCCGATCGAATCAATAGCAGAATAAAAATCAGAGTCAAAATCGGATAAAAAGAATATTTTAACGACTGTAGGAAAATAGCATATGGCGTATATTCTTCCATTCCAATTTTGGCCATTCCGTCTCCAATGTATCCTAATTCGGCACCAATCCAAGTTGTAATAAATGCTATGGCACTCACCGGTGCAGCGGTACTATCCACGATATAGGCCAATTTTTCACGACTGATCTTGAATTTATCGGTTACCGACCGCATGGTATTACCAACGATTAAGGTATTGGCATAATCATCAAAAAATATAGCAATCCCTAAAAACCAAGTTACAAACTGTGAGCTCTTGGCAGAGTTGGCGTATTTAGATAATGCATTTACTATTCCCATCATACCTCCATTTTTGGAAATCAGTGCGACCATGGCACCAATCATTAAGGAGAAGACAATGACCGATAAATGCCCACCATCACTTAGAGACTCTAATATATATTTGTCAAATACTTTAAAGAATGATTGTATAAGGCCGCTAAGAGAGTACCATTCGAAGTTTGAAACGATCAATGCTCCAGTCCATATACCTACAATCATCGATACGATTACTTCCTTAAAAATAAGCGCAAGTAATATGGCAATCAATGGGGGCAAGAGCGACATCCATAATGGAATGTGTTTGATTTTGCGATGCATTTTATAATTCATATCGCCAATCGAGTAGAGACGTTGATTTTCTCCAAATTGTATAAAATTGAGCCCAGATTCGACCTCGGATGAACTCAGACTGGATTCCCCATTTTTAAAAACAAGTGATTTAGAGTGACCATTTATAAGAATTTGGGCAAGGCCATTTGCACTTTGATCTGTTTGAAATTTAAACCTGCCTTCTTCAAATAAAATACGATAATTGTCAACTGTATTAATTCGCTCGACGTTATTAGTTTGTACCTTTAATGAATCCTGTCCTAATGAATCTTGTCCAAAGGCCCAAAAAGGAAAGGATAAAGAAAAGGTGATTACTGCAATTAAAGAAAAAAGTAGATGAGTAGAATTCTTCATAAGAATGACATAAGCATTGAACTCAAACAAAATAGAAAGAAAATTTTAGATTCTTTTGTTGGTCACACATTAATAGCATTGTTGACTTTTTTAACTGTTCCAGTGGGACTGTTTAGCCAAAATTATGATTTGGTTGATGCGGACATAATCATATCTGGAGAAAAACTACAAAACCCTTATGCAGGCGGACTGGATTCCCCACAGTTTGGAAATATTGACATCAACCGGGATGGGCTAAAAGACATTCTTGTAATGGATAGAGTGGGTAATAAGATTCTTCCGTTTATCTATCAGGAAACTGGCGATATTAAGACGTCCTATACTTATGCACCTCAGTATGTTGACCAATTTCCGAAACTGCAGTTTTGGTTTAGGATAGTAGATTTTAACAATGATGGAATAGAAGATATTTTCAGTTATCCGCAAAATCCGGTGAGATCAATAGATGGATTTTTTCTATTCCAAGGGAAAATCCTCAATGGGATATGGACTTTTGAAGAGACTGTGTTGCCCAATATGCGAGATGGATTTATAGGGCTTGATTTCGGTAATGGTGTAACCAACCTTCCGATTTCGAAACAAGATATTCCGTCTTTGATCGATGTAGATGGAGATGGAGACATCGATTTATTAAATTTTGATGGGGGAGGTAGTCAAATGGATTATTTTAAAAATGTCAGTCTTGAAAAGTACGGTAATCTAGATTCCGTAGAATTTCAAATAGAAGACCTCTGTTGGGGAAGGTTTTTTGAATCGGGTTTCTCCCAAGAAGTGGCTTTGTCCGACGATCCTGGACGCTGTTCAGAGGGCTTGAGAGCTGATGAAGACACGGATAAAAATAAAAGGCATGCAGGATCATCGGTTTTGACCTTAGATCTTGACGGAGACGATGACCTGGACATGATCCTTGGTGATTTGGCAAGCCCCAACCTGGTCGCATTGTACAACGAAGGAACGAATGAAGACGGATGGATTACTTCGCAAGACATTATGTTTCCGTCATATAATATCCCTTTGGATCTGCCAATATTTACCGCGGCTTTTCATCTTGATGTAAACAACGATGGAAAACGAGATCTTGTTGCCGCATGCAATTCGGAGAACCCCAAACAAAACATCAACAACAGTTGGTTGTACCTTAATGAAGGTGATGACGGGGCACCGAATTTTTCATTGTTCCAAAAAGATTTTCTAACGTCAGGAATACTTGATTTTGGGAGTAATTCCAAACCAAGTTTTGTTGATGTAGATCAGGATGGATTGATTGATATTGTTGTAGGACATAACGACGAATACGATGCAAGGAATGGAGGGTTTGATTTCGCAGTCGCCTATATGAAAAATACCGGAACAGAACAACAACCAGAATATACCTTATGGGATCGCGATTGGTTGGGCTTTTCCGAATTTAATACGACTTCAAGTCGTGTGGCATTTACATTTGGTGATTTAGACTCTGATGGTGATGAAGACCTCATAATTGGTGACAACAATGGCGTTCTTTATTATCTTGAAAATACAGCAGGACCACAAAATCCAATGGCATTTGCTGATCCTATCTATCAATATATGAATATCGATGTGGGATCACACGCTACTCCGGAAATATTTGATTTAAATCAAGATGGTTTAAACGATTTACTTATAGGTGAAAAAGACTTTAATCGAGATACCTTGCTTAACGGAAGTGAGGAAGACAGTGGCATGTTGCTTTATTTTCAAAATATAGGAGACTCAAATACAGCCATTTATGGAAATGATGAAACTACGGCACCAAATAGTCAAATGATTGGAGGCGTTAATTTGAAGGAGTTTACAGATAATAACTCCTTTTTATCCAGTGCAATGGTAGACGTTGGTGATGATTTTTATTTGTTTACAATAAACGATCAAGGAAAGGTCTACTTGTATCATAATATCAAAAATAATTACGATGGTATCTGGGACATTTTAGAATTTCAAATGGGAGATATCGATGTGGGCTCGTTAGGACATTTAGATGTTGCCGATATAGATAACGATG
>JAHDBE010000305.1 GCA_020630555.1 Saprospiraceae bacterium | reverse complement strand
GAGTTGGAGAGTACTTTAAAATTGGTTTCTTATAACTATGCGGTACAGCTTTTAAACGACGGTGATTTTACTAAAGCCATAACTTATTTTAATTTATCTAATGATCAAGAAGGTGATCGTCAAATAGAATTACAGTCTCGATATTGGATAGGTGATATTTATCATAGACTAGGAAAATATGACGAGAGTGAAGCAGCCTTAGAATACTTTTTAAGTATATCCAAAGACAACAAGGAATTGCCACAAGAGACTCAAAGTTATATGGCGGCCTATACACAAGGGTATAATTTTTATATCCAAGAAAAGTATGGTCCGGCAGCCTTGTTTTTTAAACAGTGTCTGCGCGAGATGGAAAATAACAGAGAATCCATTAATAATTCTCGGATTGCTGAAAACATCTATGCTGATGCTCTTACCAGAACTGGTGATTGCATGTTTAAGAATAAAAGATATGATGATGCTTTGGATTATTATTTTAAAGTAATTCAAAGTGACTCCGAAAATGCAGATTATGGACTATATCAGAAATCGCAGATTGAAGGGCTTCAGAAAAATTATTTTGATCAAATCGTCAGTTTAGAAAGTCTAGTTAAAGAGTATCCGAATTCTGATTATGCCGATGAATCTTATTTTAGACTAGGCGAGACTCTGAATCTTGTAGGTAAGGAAGATCAAGCGTTCTTTGCTTTTCAGAACATTCCTCAGAAATTTCGTAGCAGTTCGCCTCTCTTAAATCAAGCTTATTTAAGAATGGGACTTATAAGTTATAATAAGGGTGATACCGAGAGAGCGTTAGAATACTACAAAAGAGTTTTTGACTATTCCCCTACCGCCTCCGAATCGAGCCAGGCAATGATGGCACTTGAAGAGATTTATGTCAATGATTTAGGAAACTCAAAAGACTATGTAGACTTTATTGAAAATAATACGGATTTAAAAGTTACGGATTTTTCCAAAGACTCACTTACATACGAGTCGGCCATTAGACAATTTGAGGACGGTTTGTATGAATCATCAATATCGGGATTCACGAATTATTTGTCAGAATTTCCAGAGGGATACTTTAAATTGGAAGCCATCGAAAAAAGAGGTGAAGCGTACAGCATAACACAGAATTATGATCGTGCCTTATCCGATTTTGAAAGATTAGCAGGCGAAGGATTCAGTCCTTTTTATTTGAGTTCGATTAGAAAATCGGCTATTATATCTTATAACCATAAACAAGACTACGAACGCGCCTTGCGGTATTACAAAATGTATTTCGAGCATGGTAAATCTGACAATGATAAAAGAGAATCTACTCTAGGGGCACTCCAATCTGCCTTTAGAATAAATGCCAGTTCTGATATAATAAAGTTCGGACAGTTAGTAATCCAAGATTCTCTTAATACCCCAGAGGAAATAACATCCGCACATTACTATAGAGGTAAAAGTTTTTATAATCAGAAGAGATTCGATGAGGCTATAAATGACTTAAATGAGGTTGTCAGACGGGCCACAAATAATCAATCAGCTGAGGCGAGTTATTTGTTGTCCCAAATATATTTTAGCAAGGGACTTTATGATCAAGCTGAATCTCAGTGCGAGACAACGAATAAAACAAGTGCCAATTATCCTTATTGGGTAGCCAAAAGTATTTTACTGCTTTCAGATTTATACATTTTAAAAGATGATTTATTTAATGCACGTGCTGCTATTGAAGCAGTGGCAGAAAACTTCTCAGATAATCCTGAGTTGTCTAAAATCTCCACGGAAAAGTTAGCTGCATTAACAGAAATGGAAGCCTTAAAGAATAGATTAAAAGAATCTGAAGATGGTAACACCTTAGAATTAGAAGACGATGGAAACTAGAACTCTACTCACTATCATATTGCTCTTTTTCCTTATTATTCCTCTTCTGGCTCAAATAGAAAATGTAGATACATTAAATATAGATCCTGTCGAAGTTGTTAAAGAGTTTGAGGTCGAAGTCGCCAAAGGAAAACGCATCGAGATTAACCCAAAAGCGAAAGAAATAAAAGCGAGCCCAAGAATTTATTCATATCAAGTCTCAATAGTTCCTTTGGATATTGAGTATCCAGATCCGGTTATACGTCCATATGCAATGAACAGTGACCCAGCCGAAGAGACATATAGCTTTTATTCTCAGTTTGGATATGGTAATTTAAATTCTCCTTTGGTTGATCTGGGCTATAATTTTTACCTCGAGGATTTATTTAATTTCGGTTTAAATGGATTTTACTATGCCGCTGAGGATACACTGAATAACTCTTTTAAAAAATTGCGTCATTATAATTTATCGGCACACGCTGCATTTAACTTTAGTGATAAATTTCAACTCTTTGGAGACGCTTCGTACAACATTCAACAGCGAAATAAGTATGGTCTCGGAATTTTAGACGACCAATTTTCTCCAGAGAGCTTTGAAAGAGATCGAGACCTTATCCAAATTAGTGGTGGTATTCAAAATTTAGAAGAAAATGAACTTGGCTTAAGCTATAAAGTAGGCCTCGAATCAAACTTTACGCAATTTAGAGATGAAGACTCTAAGGAGATTGGATTAATTATACCTTGGCAGCTTAGTAAGTCTTTGGATATAGGACAGATTGCATTAGATGGTAGTTACCATTTAACCAATTATGAAGGTCCTGAGGATTTCACCTTTAATTTTTTAAATCTGGGTTTAAAAGGAAATTTTGTTCTTGATCAATGGTTTATAAATCCAGGTGTAGAGTTTAGCTATGACTCTGAAGAATTTGTTGTATGGCCATCAGGTCAAATTGGTAGATGGATTTTAGATCAACAATTACGAGTTGCGGCATTCTCTGAGTTTGACTTTCGTCAAAATAATTTATTGGTTCTCAGTGATGTTAATCCTTTTATTCATCAATCACTTGATACTATTAATGTCGAATTAACTAAGACTATTGGACTGTTAGTCGCTGGGGAATATTCAAGGGCCAAATATGATTTTCGATTCTCTTATAACGACATCGTTAACAGAGCCTTGTTTACACTAAATTCTAATGATGTAAGAGTGTTTGATATTCAAATGATTGATTTAAGAACCTATAATATTTCAGTTTCAGGTTCGTATCCCATCTATCATTGGTTGTCCTTTTCTGGTGGTTATGAGCATATCATTTTTGATCAAGATATTGTCGAATACTTAAGTTATTCTCCACGAAACACCGCTTTTATTTCGGCTACAGCCAAAGATGAATCAGACCGTTGGAATGCTAGTCTGGATTTTAATTTTAGGGATTTTAACGAGTTTGATACATCTGAACTACTCAGATCAGAAGGTAAT
>JAHDBE010000304.1 GCA_020630555.1 Saprospiraceae bacterium | reverse complement strand
GAACTCACTGCACTTATATTTTTAGCTCCATTGGCTTCCGCCAATTTTTGCGCCTCCTTACGACCCATTTGTTGGAGAGTACCTGTAAATAATATCGTCTTCCCTGCAAAGATGGCATCCTCCGATACGACCAAAGGTTTATCCTCTTCGGTTTGATTTAAATTAACACCATAAGATTCCATCCGTTCTAGAAGCTCTATATTTTTCGCGGAAGCGAAAAAAGCCAAAACATTTTCAGCTACAACAGGACCAATATCTTTTATACTTGTAAATCGCTCCAAGTCCCAATTCCGTAAATCCAACACATGATCAATTTCTTGAGCAATCAATTTTGAAGCTTTTTTTCCTAAGTGATGTATACTTAAACTATGTAACAATCGACTAATAGGGTTCGCTTTCGCTTTATCAATTGCAGCCCTCAATTTATCGACAGATTTATCCCCGAATCCTTCTAATTCTTTAATCTTATCATAGTTGAGATTATATAAATCACTCATGTCCGAAACCCATCCCTCCTCGTAAAATTTCTCTACATATGATTTTCCAAATCCATCAATATCCATCGCATCTTTGGATACGTGAAAAATCATTTTTTGAAGATTCTGAAGTCCGCAACTACATTCAGGGCATCGCCAAGCGGCCTCCCCATCTATACGCTCGAGAGCAACTTGAGATTCTAAATTTACTGGACAATACTTTGGAAATTCAATAGGCTGTTCCGAACCATCCCTCAAATCATCGAGTGCCTTGACTATATACGGTATCACATCGCCTGCCCTTTCTATAACCACTGTATCTCCGATCCGCAAATCCTTACTTTGGATAAACTCTTCATTATGAAGAGAAATCGAGGACACTGTTACTCCTGCCACATGCACAGGTTCGACCTTAGCGACTGGGGTGATCGAACCTACTTTACCCACCTGATATTCCACATGAATCAACTTACTCGTAGCTTGCTTTGCTTTGAATTTATACGCAATCGCCCATCTTGGGTGATGGGCTGTTGATCCACATTTTTCTTGAATATCAAGATCATTTACTTTAACAACCATCCCATCTATCTCATATTCATATCCGTCTCGCCTGTCTTCCCAAGACTGCACAAACTCAATAACTTCTCCTATTCCTCGACATAATTTCTTTTCATCATTCGGAATTTTAAATCCGAGTTCGCCCAAAAGATTTATACTGTCAAAATGTTTCCCAATGGTAGGCAATATGTTGTTTCCTTGATCATCAACACCATAACCAAATTGAAATATAAAAGCTTCAAGACCACGCTTTCTCGTTTCGTTCGGATCTTTCATTCTCAGTCCGCCCGTCGCCGCATTTCTTGGATTGGCAAATAAGCTTAATCCTTGTTCGGATCTGTATTTATTTATTTTATCAAAATTATCTTTTCGGATCAGGGCCTCCCCTCTTAATTCGACCGTCTTAAATCCGTGTTTGGAAAACATCGCTTTGAGCGGCACAGAAGGCATCGCTTTAGCATTAAGTGTCATCTCCTCCCCTTTCTCACCATTGCCTCGAGTAGCTGCTCGGGTTAAAATATCGTCTTCATAGAGAAGGGCAATACTACCCCCATCAAATTTTGGTTCGACGGCGTATTCAATAATTTGACTTTCGTCAATGTTGGCTAGTTTCCGTATTTGCTGATCAAAATCTTGAAGATCTTCTGCGTTGTAGGAATTACCTAGTGACAACATCGGAATCTTATGTGAGACCGAATTAAACTCATTGGTTAAATCTTTGGCTACGCGTTGTGTGGGTGAATGAGGGTTAATTGTTTCAGGGAATTGCTCCTCTAGAGATTGTAATTTTTTAAAGAGGAGATCGTATTCATAATCGGATAAGAGTGGATCGTTCTGGACATAATATTTCCATTCATGTAAAATAAGATCTTGTCTTAAGTTGTCAATGTCATCTTTAGACAAATCAGCATTAAGCATCTTTTTGGAACGATCATAAGCCTGTTTCTGCTCTTCTTTAGAATACATACACGGAGTTTGTACGAAAATAAAAAAGTGCCCAATGCTTACGGCAAAAAATCTGGTCGTTTAAACTTTAATTCAAAAAGAAAAGGGACAACAAAAAGTCGTCCCTTTAATATGATTAGTTTTTAAGATCGTATCGATCAAGGTCCATCATTTTGGACCAGACTTTAACGAAGTCTTTGACAAACTTCTCTTGGGCGTCCGATGAGGCGTAAACCTCCGCAATTGATCTTAGTATTGAGTTTGATCCGAAAACCAAATCAACACGCGTTGCCGTCCATTTATTAGAACCACCACTTCTTGAATTTCCTTCAAAAACTTCTTGTGTCTCATCAATGGGACTCCATTTAATGTCCATGTCCAAAAGGTTGACAAAAAAGTCATTGGATAGTGTACCTACTCTATCTGTAAACACACCGAGTTTAGAATCGCCTGAATTCGCACCAAGTACTCGTAAGCCTCCTAACAAAACGGTCATTTCTGGCGCTGTAAGAGTTAACAGTTGTGCTTTATCGATTAACAGGTCTTCTGACTTGACACTGTATTGCTTTTTAAGGTAATTTCTAAATCCATCTGCTGCAGGTTCTAAAACTGAAAAAGACTCTACATCAGTTTGATCATCTGTTGCATCCACTCTACCTGTGGTATACGATACACTCACATCGTAGCCTGCATTTTTAGCCGCTTTTTCCACACCATGATTCCCAGCAATTACAATCATATCTGCCATAGATACCTCAAAATCCACAGATGATCTTATCGCTTCTAATTGAGAGAGCGTCGAGTCTAACTGGCTTGGATTATTGACTTCCCAATACTTTTGTGGGGATAATCGCACGCGAGCGCCATTACATCCTCCACGCATATCTGACCCTCTAAAAGTTGAGGCCGAAGCCCATGCTGTGCTCACTAATTCGGAAACAGAAAGTCCACTATTTTCAATTTTGGATTTTAATTCGTTGACCTGATCTCCAGTTAATGGCTTAGAGTTTTCGATACTTAAAGGATCTTGCCATATTAAATCTTCAGCAGGAACTTCTGGACCAAGATATCTTGATTTAGGTCCCATATCTCTATGTGTTAATTTAAACCAAGCTCTTGCAAAGGCATCTTCAAATTGTTCATGGTTTTCATAAAATCTCCTAGAGATTTTCTCATACACAGGGTCAAACCTTAGAGAGAGGTCTGTTGTCAACATAGTTGCTTTGTGGAATTTATTCGGTTCAAAAGCGTCAGGCACATCTTCAACCTCAGTTTTTGCAACCCATTGGTTAGCACCCGCTGGGCTCTTGGTCAACTCCCATTCATTTTCGAAAAGATTTTTAAAA
>JAHDBE010000303.1 GCA_020630555.1 Saprospiraceae bacterium | reverse complement strand
CATGTTTATTTTTAGTCTTATGAATGCCTCCGACAAGTTCTAAGTACTCCTTGACGTACATTTCTAAATACAAGGGATTATGCTCGGGTAGGTATCCAATTTTTTGCCTTACGGCGAAGGGATCCTCGTTGATATCAATCCCGCAAACCGTCGCTTGACCACTGCTGGCTGGCATGTAGCAGGTCAAAATTTTCATGGTTGTGGTCTTACCTGCTCCGTTGGGTCCGAGAAATCCCAATATCTGACCACTCTGAGTTGAAAAACTCAAATCATTGATGGCTTTTTGCTTGCCATAAATCTTAGTCAAATTATTAACCTCTACAGACATGGATTCTTCTCAAAATTGAATTACAAAACTATTAAACCTACCCAAAAATTGTGTGCCTATTTAAGCATATCTACTAGTGAATCCAAAGGAAATGCATCTTTGACGTCATATTCACCTATTTTGGTTCTCCTCAATCCAGATAAATACGCCCCAGATTCTAAAGACTTTCCTAAGTCATGAGCTAATGATCTTATGTATGTACCCTTTGAACATTCGACGTAAGTCTCAATCTCAGGCAGATTATATTCTAGGAGATCAAACTTATAGATAGAAATTGGCCTTGGTTTGAGGACAATATCCTTACCCCGACGAGCTAATTTATACGCGGGTTGACCTTTAATTTTTACTGCCGAATATAAAGGAGGTATTTGTTGGCTTTCGCCAATGAAACTCTTCATTGCCATCGTAAGATTATCCTTTGTAATATGATCAGTAGGAAATAAATGATCCGGTTCTGATTCAGCATCATAACTCGGAGTAGTCCCCCCAAATTTGATCTTGGAAACATAAGCTTTAGGTAAACCCTGAAAGCTCTCAATTTTCTTAGTGAATTTTCCGGTACATAAAATCAGTAACCCTGTCGCTCTGGGGTCGAGGGTTCCTGCATGACCAACTTTAATTTTTTTGTATCCAAATCGATGACTAATAGAATAACGCAGCTTGTTGACGACATCAAAACTCGTCCAATCAAAAGGTTTATCAACAAGGAGAGTTTGTCCTTCTTTAAAATCTATACCCGATATATCTGAGATGGAATTAGTTAGAACCATTCAAAAAATAATAAGTCATGGCAATAATTGCCACGCCAAAACAATAGTAAGAGAAGTATTTTAATTGACTCTTCTGAACGAGCTTAATCATCAATTTACAGGCAAACAACCCTGTTAAAAAGGCGGCAATAAAACCACAAATAAGTTCGGCCATATTGACATTAACTTGTGAAAATGCTCCATCAAGAACATCCTTGGCAATCTTTCCAAAAATTAACGGAACCACCATTAAAAAGGAAAATCGCGCTGCTTTCGTACGATCAATTCCCAACAAAACCGAACTTGCGATAGTCGCACCTGATCGAGAGATCCCCGGTAAAATTGCTACTGCCTGCGCAAAGCCGACTAATACGGCTTCTTTAACTCCAACAGATTTTACAGTATCCTTTGCTCTATCTGCTAGAAATAAGAGTATACCTGTTACAATCAACATACAAGCCACAAGCAAAATATTTTGGCTAAATAATGATTCGATCTGATCTTCAAACATAAGTCCTACAAAAACGGCAGGAATCATCGAAAGGATGATGTACAAAGAAAACTTGCGATGTGAATTGTCAGTTTTCGAGAAGAGACCTGATAAAATATCAATAATATCTTTACGAAATATAACCAGTGTGCTCAATGCCGTGGCAAAATGAAGAAACACAGTCATTAGCATACTCTCCTCGCCCACAGCATCATCTCCTAAAATAAATTTAGCTAATTCTAAGTGGCCACTGCTGGAGACAGGTAAAAACTCTGTAAGTCCCTGAATAATACCAAGAACCACAGCAATTAAAACATCATGCATGATTATTTTTTAAAGATGGCATAGAAGTCAATCGCCAACCCTGTAAGTATTATAATCGGAGCTAAAACAGTTCTCCTAAATCCATATATGTGATTGTCGTCCCAGACATCTGGACTTGGCATATGACCACCTGTCATCAAAAGCATCCCGATGATTACAAGCGCAAAACCTAAAACAACAATCATGTAATTGGTTTTTCCGAAGATCAATGAGTTTCCATTGTCAGATTTATCCACAGCGGATTGTCTAGACTTCGTTGGATCTAGCTTTTTCTCTGTAGTGACTACAACCTTTTTGGATTTTTCCTTACTCATATTATATACGTTTCAACAAACTTAGTGTACGTCGTTCACAATTACGAAACCATTCGTAGTTTTTAGACTATAAAACAAATTCTATCGATTAATTTAACATCCCACGTTTAGAATGAATAAATCGTCCTAGAATCCATCGCGAACTAAACCACGCCAAAACTACTGAAAATACCATGGAAAGAAGTATCGAAACTAGCACAAACTCTAGTCTTATAATATCCTTAAACCAATCATTATTGATATAAAAGACGATTATTACTGCAAATAGCAGTATTGCAGAAATAATGGCAGCTTGAATACCCACTTTCCTCATTTTACCCATAAATACTCCAACAATAAACCCCCTTTTGGCACCCACTAATTCCATGACCCGAATCTCCTTTCGTCTTTCCATTAGAGACACCTTAACCGTGTTGTAGATAATGACTAATGAAAAGAATACAAGAAGTAAACAGAAGATCATAATACCCCAACCTATCTTTCGCAGGTTACTAATGAGTTCATTACCAAAGGCTTCGTTGTAAACCACAGAATTAACACCCGAAATCTCCTGAAGCTTGATGGACAACTGAGCCACGTCATCCTCCGTATAAAACTCCTTTTTTACATTAAAAAGAACCATGTCTAAAAAAGGGTTATGATCATTTTCGACACCTAACATCTTTAATTCTTTGGTCATCTCAGTTAACGCAGTTTCTTTGGTGAGCAACTCGATCGTCCCTGGTTTTACTTTGTTTTGCGTTTTTAAAAATTGTAGAATGGCATTCTTATCCTCTTCGGTAGCTTGATTATTTAATTCAACAATCAAATCCATTTCTTCATTCAAAGTATCCGACAACCCAAAAGAATGCAAAAACACTAAAGCACATAGTCCTATGAAAAAACATACGATTCCAATGGATAAAGCTGCATTATTATAACTCCGTTGTTGCATTCCTTAAATTAGTTGAATCAAATGTACATATTTTACATATGAATTATTTACATATGAGTAAGCTACATTTTTAATTATTAAACGCCTATTTAAAATCACTAAATTTTGCACTTATTGGTCAAATCACTGATGGTAATGGAAATAGCGCTTATGAACTTTCGAATGGTTGGATTCTTTCTGTAAGTGTTAGTG
>JAHDBE010000302.1 GCA_020630555.1 Saprospiraceae bacterium | reverse complement strand
AAGAAAGTGATTTTGGAGAAGGTACTCGCATTGATGAACCCAGTTTTTTCAATAATTTACTACGACACGTAAATATTGGAGCAGAATTATTTCCAGAAAAACCGGTAAACATTCGATTAGGATTTAACTTTAGAAGAGCCGAAGAACTGAAAATCGTAGATCAACGTTCATTCGCAGGTCTTTCGGCTGGTTTTGGATTGAAAATAGGAAAGCTAAAGTTCAATTATGCATGGACGCGTTTTAATTTAACAGGTTCGGCAAGTACATTTGGATTAAATTTAAATTTTGGAAAATACCAATAACGCACAGCAAATTGTCATCGCTATCGATGGACACTCTTCTACAGGCAAAAGCACTGTTGCCAAAGAAATAGCTAAGAAGTTGAATTATATTTATGTCGATACAGGTGCTATGTATCGTGCGGTCACATGGTTTGCAATTCAGCAAAAGCATATCAACGTATCATCATCTACTTTTAATAAAAAAGCTTTAATCCATGACTTAGATCAAATTGCGATCAGTTTTCAAAATATTTCAGGGAAAAGTCATACACTAGTCAACGGCATTGATGTTGAAAACGCTATTCGAAGTTTAGAAGTTGCCAATTGGGTAAGCAAAGTAGCTGCCATACCCGAAGTCCGAAAAAAACTAGTTGCCGAACAGCAAATTCTTGGGGAAAAGAAAGGCATTGTAATGGATGGTCGTGATATTGGTACCGTAGTTTTTCCTGAAGCAGAACTTAAAATTTTTATGACAGCAGATGCACAAAAGCGCGCTGTTCGAAGATTTGAAGAACTTAAAGCAAAAGGAGAAGATGTAAATTATTTGAATGTTTTAGCAAACATAAAAGAAAGAGATTATTTAGATGAAAATAGAAGTGATTCCCCTTTAAAAAAAGCAGATGACGCTATTCTAATCGATAATACTAATTTAACTAAAGAAGCACAGCTCAATTATATGTTGACGCTTGTGGATACTATTCTGAAAAGTAAATAAGCCAACTAATATATGAAGCAACTCTACATTTTAACATTTTTTATATATTATCTTAGTAGCTATAGCCAATGTGTTACCGAATTTGTAAATCATACGGTAATTGATTATAGAAATATAGATATTGACAATAATAGTGTGCCAGATGGTTTTTTAAATTTAAATACGATTTATGAAAACGAAACAGGAAATGCTGCGCCAACAGGGAGGTGGAGTAATACTTCCATATTATCTAATTTTTTAAATCCCACTACGGGTACATTTTTTGGTTGGGATATCATAAATGCTACGAATCCAGATAACGCTTCCGATACTGTTTTCGAGTTACGTACTTCTAATTGTGGCGATGTTCCTTTTGCTATCATTCAAATTTCAGTACTACCATTTTCTGGAATAGCGCAAAGTCCAACCGGTTCTAATGATGTAAACCTAGAAGTATGTAGCGATTCAGATTATACATTATTTTCGGCATTAACTACCGACGAAGAAACACCAGCGCCTCATGTTAACGGACAATGGTTTGATATTACTGATGGGCAACCAGGCTTTATGGTTTCTGCTAGCCGACCATTTACCGAAGTACCATATATGCCCACAGTGCCTGGGGTTGATAAAGCTATTAGAGATTATAAATATGTGGTAGAATCGGAGATCAATGGTACTATAACCAAAGATAGTACAGATATTCGGGTAACAGTAGTTCGTGCTCCTGATACAGGTTCAAGTATTCCTACGAGAATTTGTGAAACTCGTTTTCAAACCAATGAGTTTGATGCTGATATTGATTTACGTAACGACTTATATTTAGTAGGAGAGGATGAAGAAGGCTTATGGCAACCCGATGAGTACGGGGAAATAGCGAATGGTTTAGATAGCGAAGTCAATTTAAAAAGAATTTACAACCAAATAGTGTTAGATAAAGGAGCTAGATTTGGTTTAGAAGTTGTCACTTTTACGTATGCTATTGAAAATAGAGCACCTGTTTGCGAAAATAGGTCAACAAATATTGACTTTAGAGTTTATGAATCTCTAAGGCCTTTTTCATCTAATAGTAGTTTCAATACCTTTTGTCAAGGGGGTGCTGTGACTTCAGTAGATTTGTTTAGTTATATAGAATTCACCAACGAAGCAGGGGTCGATTTTATATATCCTAACGCAAGTATTTACACTTCATGGGCATATGTAGATGGGCCTAGAAATGCAGGAGGAGAATTAGAAGATGTTTCGTTCACCGATTTAGGAGCGCTTAGTTTACTAACTCCTGACCCAAGTGATAATGCTGATTGTTTTATAAAAGAAGGAATCTACACCTTTAGATACACTGTAGACCCAAGGATCAACACTCCTGACATAAACCATCCTTGCGAGGATTTGAGCACTTTAGTACAAATAGAGGTCCTACCTTACGATTACGCCGGTGAAAATACTGGTATTACAATCTGTAACACAACGGGCACTATTAATTTACTAGATCAGCTTAATGGTATCGGTCCAAAAGGACCAATAGTTACTACAGGAACTTGGCGAAACAGTGGTGGTGAAATTATTAATGAGACATTTGAAGTACCACAAATTTCAACTGATGAAACCTATCAGTTCACTTATACAACTATAACTAGCGATGGATGTGAAGATGAAGCTGTTTTAACAGTTAACGCTATGCGAGGTCCTAACGCTGGTATTGCTGATCCCCCCATAATTTGTGGCGATACTTTCCCAATTATTCTGTTCGATCAATTAAGCGGAAATCCAGATGATACAGGAATTTGGACTGGGCCTAATGGGTTCGTATCGGTAGATCATTTAGGTGTTATAGAAAATGATGAAGTGCTATTGCCTGGCCCCTATATTTACACGGTAGAGGGTACAGGAGTTTGTGCCGGAATTTTTGATACAGAAGAATTAATAGTCAGAAAACGGGCTAATTTAGGAGACAATTTCTCCGTTGCAGTTTGTTCATCAACAGGAATTATCAATTTATTTGATGAATTAGGACCGAATGCAAATAAATCGGGAACATTTACCGACGATAGTGGAACTGGATTCTTAAACAGTACAGGAACATTCGATGTAAGCACATTGGCATCAGGAGACTATAACTTCACCTATCGCGTAACCGATAATTTGCCTTGTGATGATGGTGAAGTAGTAATTACGGTAAATCTTTCAAGAGATGAAGAAGTGCCTAATACCGGTACAAACAACGAGGTTATTTTATGTTCAAACGATAGAACTGTACATTTATTTGAAGTACTTGGCGGTACTCCTGACGCCACAGGAATTTGGACAGGTCCTTTCGGATATACTTCAAATACTCATTTAGGTGTTTTTGAAGAAGGAAATAAT
>JAHDBE010000028.1 GCA_020630555.1 Saprospiraceae bacterium | reverse complement strand
GACATTTGGAATAAAGAAAGCTTTTTCTGTACAGTCGTTTATGTATCTGGCTATGATTGTGGTGTCCACAGCACAACCGGTATCAAGGTCAGTCACATATAAAGTATAACTAATTGCAGAACTTAAATTATCTATGACAGGGTCTGGACAATCCGAACAGCTTAAGCCTTCCGGAGGTGTCCAATTAAAATGATAGTTTTTGGTCTCATCATAAAGAACTTGAAAAGCGTAAGGGAGATTTGCATAGACACTTACATCTGTTTCTAATTCTATTTGTACACCCTCGGTTAATGAAACATTCGCGAAAGCGGTATCTTGAATACAGGACCTGAAACTTCCTATGAGCATGAACGATTCGGAGACATCTGGGTAGAATTCATAATCAGGACTGTCACTCACAAAAGCACCACTTTCGTCGTACCACTCATAGGAAGTTGCCAGTCCTTCCCCGTTGATCATAGCAATTTCACCAGGGCAAATACTATCTCCAAAAGCTTGTATGTCGGCTTTTTCTAGTACAGTAATTTTTAGGGAATCTTCTTGAACACATTCACCTAATGTATTTCGAAGTATATAATTAGTTGTTTGGTCCGGTGTACAATTAGTCGAAAGCAGTTCGTTGTTTTCTAAATATAAATCAGGAATCCACTCAACTAATCCAAAACCTTGACCTTGTAACAAGATTGTTTCCCCAAGGCATAATGTATCGTCTGGCCCGACCATGGTTGAGTTTTCTGGAATAACATCGATACGAATGGTGTCCTTAAACGGGCAATAATTGTCTGACAAGACATCAACGTAAAACCAAGTGCTTTCCGTAGGTGAAGCCCAAGGTTCATCACAATCAAAACATGACAAATCTGGGTGCGCTTGCCATTGAGGGCTTTGTCCATTTAACAGAGGTAGCCGAATAGAGTCTTTTTCACAAATGGTAAATTGGTCCTCTATGATGTTGTCTATTGTTGACTCAACTTGTACGAGTAAAGAGTCCGTGTTTTCACAACCGTATTGATTAACTGCATCGACATAATAATACATGGTGTTTGGGGGATACACCAAAATGCCTTGACAATTATTAATACATTCAAAGTGGTCGCCATTCCAATTATAAATATACGTTGGATTAAAGTCGTCGATAAATATTTGAAGACTGTCGTTTTTACACAAAACAGTATCTGGCACTAGGCTTATATGAGGTAACGGTTCTGGGGCAACGTTCACGGTAACCGTGTCTTCAGTAATACATCCATTGTCTAAGGAAACTTCGAAAATATAACTAGTAGTATCTGTTGGCGAAGCAATGGTTGTTATGCAATCTGTACAGCTTAATGTTGAAGCATTTTGCCATTGTGAGGATAAGATCCCTACCGAACTATTTACATCTCCAGTCAATTCAATTTCCTCTCCTTGACAGATCGTTACGTCGTCTCCTGCATTAACAACACCAGTAATCAAAACAGTAATTTGTTTTTCGATCATACTTGTACAACCATGCTCATTTGTTCCGGATAGCTTTACATTGTAAACCCCGGGTTCGGTAAAAACTATTTTGGGCTCCGAGTCATTTGAAGTTTGGCCATTTCCAAAATCCCATTCCCATTGCATGTTTTGTTGGATCAAAGAAGTATTGAGAAAAATTACGGTAGTTTCTTCGCAGATTGTTTGACCTTGAGTCGTAAAATCAATTTGTGGATATTCTCCGATTTCGATAAAGTCGACTTTCGTCAATGTGTCTATGCAATAACCAATTTGACCAACTAAATTGACATCGAATTCACCAATCTGATTAAATGTAAAAACAGGATTTAGGTCTTCAGAAGATGCACTCTCGATTCCAGAAACCAACCAATTAAAGTTATCAAAAGGACCAGATCCATTACTTGAGTTTGTAATAAAAACATCTATCGGAGTACCACAAAGAATTTCGTCTTCTATATTAAATGCTAATTCCATAGAATGGACTTCAACAGGACTTCCTGAAAAACTTCTTGTACATCCTGAAGTATCGCGTACGATCAATCGAGGCGTAAAAATTCCTGTTTCTGTATATGTGTATTGATTGATATTTGAATTAACCAACCCGGGAATACTGTCAATTATTCCATTTCCATAATCCCATACGTATTGGAAATTACCATTTGAATTGGCACTTAATTCTATATCCACAGGCATACAGCTCGAATCTATAATCATATCAAAACTGGCTATAGGTCCATTGATTTCAATAATTTCGTCTACCCTCAATGTGTCTTGACAATCTTCATTTAAAATTGCGATTAGACTTACGTCAAAAAGACCTGGCGAAGTATAAACATGGGATGGGTTTTCTAAATTAGACATTCCCGTGTTATCACCGAAGTCCCACAAATACTGATTTGAGTTAGTCGATAAATTTTCAAAATTTACCAACAAAGGAGGACAGGTTGAATTTAAGGGATCACCCGTGAAATCCGCCACAGGGTCTGTTATCCGAATTATTTCATCTTTGCAACGTGATTTTATGCACCCATTAACACTCTCCACAGTAAAACACACAGTGTATACGCCTTCCTCTTCGTAATAATGAATAGGGTCTTCAATGTTTGCCGTATTACCATCGCCAAAATCCCAACTATATGATTTTACAATATCACTGTTTGTTTGCCCATTAAACTTAATACCTCCCCAGGTGCACCCTATCGTGTCATTTTGGAAACTCACTCCAAAAGTGTATGTATCGATCGCATCAGGTATTAAGGAGTTGTCTGTACAACCCCAACTGTCTGTTACATTAAGAGACAAATCGTAGGTACCAATGACCGGAAACAAAACGGAGAAGACACTGTCTGTAGAGACGGCAAAACCGTTCCCAACATTCCACTGCCATGAGTTTATTTCGGCAAACAAGGAGGCACTACCATCTAAAAAATCAGCATTACTCGGGACACAGACAACAGTATCATATAAAGGTATCGCATTGACCGCGTTTAAAAGTAAAGAATCAGACAGCTGTAGACTATCCAGACAACCGTGCTTATCTGTAATTACTAGCCATGGAGATTGATATGCACCAGGATTATCAAAAGACAAAGTCGTGTTTGGATCTTCTGGGTTTTCAAAGAGGATCCCATTTCCTGACCAATAATATTCTTCGGCGTCAATGGATTGATCAAAAGCTAAAATGTTTTCTGGAAAACACACCATAGTGGTGTCTAAAGTATAGATGGCGACGGGATCAGAAACACGAACCGTATCTGTTGAGAAATGATCACACCCTGTTTCATAGTTATAGGTTTCAATGCGTATAGGATAATCCCCACGACTTAAAAAAGAATAATTGAAAATCGAATCATTGTATGTTATGGTTTCTGAATCAGAAATTTCAAGAGACCACACAATCGAATCAGCCTGAATGGAAGTATTTATAAATTCTACGTTATAAGGGTCTTCACAATTATAGACTAACTCAAATGACGCCGTCGGAGCCCAAGGAATAATAAAGTCTTCTTGATAAAGAGATGCTGAACATCCATTAAATGAAGCAATTAATAGTACATCCACAGAATCTATTGTGTTGAATATTACCTCCGGGTTTGGTTCCATCGAAGATGTATCACTTCCAAATTGCCATAACCAAGAATCCGTATAATCACTAACGATGCTTTCAAAAAACCAAGTGGCACTTGCACAGGTATCCATAGGATTTACAATAAAATCTACCTCTGGAGGAATACCTATGTGCACATAATTTTCTAAGGTGATACTGTCTATGCAGCCGATGGCATTTTCTGCTATCAAGCTTAATGAAAATGACCCAGTATCGGGTATAGTGAAATTTGGGGAGGATTCAGTCGAACTTAATAAAGGATCAGTACCTAAAGTCCAAGCATATGAAATAACGGGGTCGTTAGTTATAATACTATCTGTCAGTTCGAAACTTAAAGGAGCGCAACCTTGGGGCCCAAACGCTGGAAGCTCGACCTCAAAAGGAGCGACATAAATGGGATCAAAGACCTTTTCAAATGTACACCCTTGCTCACTCGTAAACCTCAATCTAATTGGATATGTGCCATATTCATCCACTTGAAATAGAAAAGTACTATCACTAAATGTAAGAAGGGTTCCTAATGAATCGACTGTCCATTCGTAACTCCCAACCAAATCGCTTTTAGCATTTATATTTACTTGGTGAGGAAAAGTGCACGCGACAAGTCCTTCAAAACTAGTCTTGATATCTGGTACTGGATGTACTAATATACATGCGTCATATTTAATTGTATCCGAACACTCTTGAGTGAATCGTATCATGGTTACTTCAAAACACCCTTCATCTTCAAAAGTGAATTCTATCGATTGTCCTATGATTGTATCAAGCCCCTCTATGATCCATAACGTGCTGTCTGAAGTTATTTCGCTACGATCTTCAAGTAGGACGAAATCATTAAGACAAACCGAAGAGTCACTTATTTCTAATCCTACATAGGGGTTTGTGTTAATGATTTCTGGAAAAAAACTGGTGTCTGAGCATACGACAGATTCCGCAATTACCATAACATCAAAGACTCCATAATCGTTATAAGAAACCTCGGAAACAGATTCACCTTCTACGACCTCACCGTTTCCTAAAATCCACGTATAATTTAACGAGGGGTCAGAATTAAGGATATTAAAATTTACGATGAATGGTAAACCACAGCTTTGGGTTATTGTATAACCTAATTGAACAGGCTCGAGGGTTTCTACATGAATAAGACTATCGTAGACAATGGTGTTTGCACAATTATTTTCATCAATTACAGTGAGGCTTAAAGAATAAATTCCCGCATCTTCATAGGTCGTTGAAATTATATCGTCAATATTTGAGGATTGAATTACATTACTTGATCCACCTATATCCCATAACCAATTTGTTATTGAGTTTTCAGATACGGTCTGGTCTTCAAAGCTCACGGTTAATGGACTGCAGCCTCCTAAGTTATCGGCAACAAAGTTTGGACTTGGGTTTGGATGAATGACAATTAGGTCTTCTTTACAACTTTGCCCCGTATTTCCAACTTCATCTGTTACCGTTAAACAGACCGTGTAAGTTCCAACGGAATTAAAGATTACACCTGGATTTTGGAAGGCTGAGTTGCCGATTTCGTAAGACCATTCCCACTCTAAAATAGCGCCCTGTGTAGATACTGATTGGTCATAAAAATTCACAATTAGCTCCTCACAAGCTTCCGTTTCGGAGGCGATAAAATCGACAGTCACCTGAGCAGTCGATATAATACTGCACAATATTAGCTGTCCTAACAACAAGAATGTCCTCATCCATGTAGTTTTCAAAGGGTTTAATAATCGCAAGGGTGCGCGAGTATGGATATGTTAAGATGGGAATGGTGTTGTCCTACAACGCTATAAAGTTAGTTCTTTTAACCAAAGAGGCCTGTTCTAGAAATATGAAAAAAATAAAATACATGATTACCCCTTAAGACCATCAGGGTTTTCCCTAGTCGTCTGAAACAGGAATTACCTCTGACTTAAGCCACCTGTTAAGAAGCTTATAAATTTCTTGTTTTTCCCCTTTCGGGAAAGATTTAATGCGCGTAAAATGATTGCCTCCTTTTAGGATCATAAGCTTAGAATCTGTTTTTTTGGAAGGTATCATTCCACATGCCGCCCAAGGGTCATTTTCTCCTTGGATATACAAGATTCTATTTCCATGATGATGAAGCCACACACGAACATACTTTAAATAGTCAGGGTTAAAACTCAAGTCTTCGGACTGTGGACCAAAGATGCTGTTATCAAACGACGTGATTGTTTTTAGTTGATCCTTTAGATGTGAATGAATAAATTGGTAGTAGCCATTTTCGCGCATAAATTGATAAAAGGCCGGTTCAAAGTAACTGATCACAGCATCGCTATAAAAATCGAAGCCAACAACCTCTTTCAATAAATCAAAAATCTCTTTTGAGCTCATATTTTCTGTAACGCGATCACAGTCATGGCCCCATTGCCATAAAGAAAAAGTAAACTCTAGAACAGCGTACTCAAAAGCACCCTCTAAACCAACGCGATCAAAGCTGAGACTATCAGCTATTCGTGTAGAATCGACCATGGGTAGAATTTCATTTCGAAAAGAAAGGGCTCTTTTCTGAAAGTTTTCAAGTCTGCTTCGACAATCCTCGTCACCACGACTTAAGATGTGGTTATCACAGCGTAAGTCTTCACGGGCCATAGGTAGAGGAGCTACGTAAGGAACGCTTACTTTAACATCATTAGGATATTTATATCTATAAATCAAACAAGTCGTACCTCCTTTACTTATACCTGTAGAAACCCATTCTTTTGGATACAGCTTTTTAAATAAGTTGCGAATGCGATGTAAGTCTTCCATCGCTTGATCATTTGTTAAAAAACTATAATCGTATGGATCTGGTTTGGATTTACCAAAATAACGATACTCTACTATGATCTGATTTGCAGAAAGCATTTGACTTAATTCATAAAATCTAGGTCTTGCACTATAACCTTCTGTTACAAAAACAACTGGTGCGCTTACATCAAAATGAGAAAGAAATATGCGTTGCTTAAAGGTCCCTAGATCAGGGTTTTGTGATCAATTGGTTGATCAATCATCATAACATACTCTTGAGAAAAATGATGATCTGTTTTTATCGTATCTATAGTTGCGTCAGGAAAGATTGTTTCAAGAGACCTTATAAAAGCTTCTTGTGCTTCAATTAAATGGTAAGCGAGTAAAAACCCAAGAATCCAAAAAAACCGTAACAACATGCTTTAATTTTTATCCTATAATATGAACACCATTTTCAGCAGAAAGATAAATACAATCACAATCACCGTATTTACTCTGATACATTTCTTTTAACCCAGAGATGTCCGCCCCCTTTTTCACAAGGTTAATTGTACATCCACCAAATCCACCTCCAACCATTCGAGAACCTAAAATGGATTGATGACCTTCAGCAATTTTTACTAAATAATCTACCTCCTCACAAGAGACCAAAAGCATTTTAGAAAGCCCCCAATGTCCTGCATTTAACAAGGGTCCAATTTTCTCTACATCTCCATTTTCTAGATGAGCCACGATTTTAAAAACGCGCTGATTTTCTTCAATGGCGTACAAACAAGAGCTTCTTTCTAACGGAGTTAAATTTAAAGTAGTATTAATAAAATCACTATTCAATTCACGAAAGTGAGAAAAAGATCCTACTGCATTTAATTTACTCAATCCTTGTTCGGTATTAATTCTAGTATGATTATATCCAGATTCGATAAGCTTATGTTGAATCCCAGAATTAAATAGCACCAAGTCGTAATCGCCAAGATCCAGCTTAATGTGTTTAACGGAATTATCTTGACAGTCAAGAAGCAAAGCATGATCCTTTTTGCTTAAAACAATGGCGTGTTGATCCATCATCCCACCATCAACACCTGTTTGATTTTCGGAAGATGAGGCGAGCTGAATTATTTCAGAAGGATTCAAATTCCAACCCATTATTTCGTTCATTCCAAAAATATAGCCACAGGTTAAAGCCGAAGAAGCAGATAGGCCAGCCCCAATAGGTAGGTTGCCACCAAACGTAACATCGACACCAAAACTTGGCGGAAAGCCCTTTAAAAAGAACCTTAAATAGTTAAACCATGAAGGCCCACTGACATTAAAACCCCCCAACTTTTTAAGCTCAAAAGATTCATCTAAGTCCGCAGCGTAAAACCTTAAAGCCTTCAAATTGTTTTTAGAAAAACTAAACCAAAGTCCACGATTTATAGCAAAAGGCAATACCACACCCCCGAGATAATCAATGTGTTCACCAATGATATTGGCCCTGCCGGGACTATGTACAACAAGGTCTGGGGCTCCATAAAGTGATTTATGCTTAAGAGTTATTCTATCTAAATCTGACATTAATAGCGGTCGTTTAAAGCAAAATCATTTTTTCTTTCAGTCCATCGACCTCTTGTGAAATCAGGAAAACTGACAGGATGGCTTCCAAGACTAATACTTTCTTCTGATAAAGGAGTTATAGCTAACCAAGTCGCAGCATCATAAACATCAAAAGGAGGTTCCTCGTTGTTTTTACAATGTTCGACGAGTGAATGCATTAAAAAATAATCCATACCTCCATGACCTGCACCAATGGCATTTTGCTCATATTTTACCCAGAGAGGATGGTCATACTTTTTTAAATAACTAGAAGCTTCTTCCCATCTGTGTGAAGGAGATTTTCCTTCGATATGTAAGGACTGATTAACATCCATCCATAGGCCCTTTTCCCCCTGAACACGAAAGCCCAATGAATATGGCCTAGGTAAATTCGTATCATGATGTAATATTACAGATTCATCATTACTGGTTTTTATACATGTTGTTACCTTATCCCCTAGCTTAAATTTAATGGAAGCGTTTTTGTGTGAATTCCCTCCTTCAGGGTGGTCTAGAATATAGTTGTGAAGACCTCGACTTTTCGACGAAATAGAAGTTAGGTACATAAAACGATTTCCTCTATTAATATCGATCATTTGGGCTATTGGTCCTACTCCGTGGGTAGGATATAAATCACCATTTCTATAAACACTATGTTTTGTTCGCCATTTGGCCTCGCTAAATCCCATTTCCCCAAATTCCACTCCGCTATTGTAGGCTGTTTTGCCATCATTAAATTTAACGCCCCTTAAATCATGTTGATACCCCCCTTCAAGATGGATCAACTCTCCAAACATCGACTTACGAACCATGTTTAAAACAGCTAAAATGTCCCTACGGAAACAGACGTTTTCCATAAAATATAAATGTGACCCAGTGCGCTCAGAACAATTGACTAATTGCCAACACTCATCCAAAGAAAAGCCTCCACAAACTTCCATTCCCGTATACACACCCGCTTCCATAGAAGCGATGGCCATATCAGAGTGCCACCTCCAGGGGGAGGCAATTATGGTTAAATCAATATCCTCTTTTTGAAGTAATTCTAGGTAAGCGTGAGGTGAGTCCGAATAAATTTTCGGCATTTTCGAGTTGTGCTTTTGAAAAAGAGACTGAGAACGAGAAATCATTTCCTCATCAATATCTGCTATGGCGACTACATCACAATCGTTTCGCCTTAAACACAAATCAATGTGAGATTGTCCCCTAAAACCCGATCCTAAAATGGCCACATTTAGTTTTCCATTTTTAGAAATTCTTGTGGATCGCTCAGCGTATTTTTTTAGCCCAATCATCGATCCTGTTCCAGCAAGGGCTGCAGAGTGAAGAAATCCTCTTCGGTTCATTTCCATGGCAAAAGCTTTCTGTTAATATACACAAACTAAAAACCAAAAATACCTGCGAAAAAGCACTTTACTTAAGAGTAAAAAAAGTATATATTTGCATTCCAAATTTTGGTCGGGTGGCCGAGTGGCTAGGCAGAGGTTTGCAAAACCTTGTACGGCGGTTCGAATCCGTTCCCGACCTCTCAAAAGAGGCCCTTCGAAAGTGGGGCCTCTTTCTTTTTTTATAAAAAAGTTACTGTATTCGTTATGTAAGCCTTTGATTAGGGTATTAATGTTCAAAGCATGCTTTCCTTTTATTAAATTAAACGAATACACATGAAAGAATTTTTTAAAGGGGTGCGTTTCCTTAAACTGGCCCAGATTCTTGGAGCCATATCTATACCATTTTTAATAAGTAATACAAATTTTGTTAATCCTGAAAAACTTCGTGCATATACGGTAGAGGAGAGAATTTATTATGAGCTTCCTCCAGACGTTAACATAGAGGAGTTTTCTAAAATTGATGTATTAAAGTTTCGTGAGAAGAGTTTTTCATCGAGAGTATCCCAGTCTTTGACAGACGGAAAATATTTCGAAGAAAAGACCTTCGATTCCTCAGAGAATCTTTTGCCTGAATGGATGGCACCGACGAATAAAATACAATATGACAATCTAGGGTTTAAAGTATTTAAAGGATCTCATAATGGTAAGTCAAATGAAATTAAGGAGTACACTTACACAGAAGAGGGTTATTTGACTTACGTCAAAAAGACACAAGATTTTAATGAATTAGAACTAAGTCAAGAATTTCTCACGGCCCAGAATGCCATGAACGCATTAAAAGATCTCGGCGTAGACCTGGTTAATAAAGGAGACTATATTGAGGCGTACTATTATAATTACGAGTATAAGTTTTATCCAGAGGGATATTTTTCGATAATCCAGCCCTTAAAGAAAACACAAATAGATTATTATCCGTCGGAAATGACAACCGTCCAAAACTTTCACGGAAGTGAGGAAAAAACACAAATTATTACAGTGTTCACTATTAATGATGAGGGCTTTCTCGTTATTGACCTTGAGACGGTGACTAGAAATAAGACACTATATAATGGAACCTGTGTTAAGCGCGTTGAACGAAGAAAGTACTCTGATTACGAATTACGTGGATTTAAAGTCCAAGAGCGATCGATTCATCTTGAAGAAAAAGACGCCAATTTATCCATTGCCCCTAATCCTTCGGTTAATGAATTAAACATAAATGGATTGCACCCTGAAGTTGAGGTATCCATAACTATTCAAGATCTAAAAGGAATCGTCCAGATACAAGAGAGTTCACAAGGAAGCACGAGTAGACAATTATCACTTTTGTCATTGAAGCCTGGAGCATACATAGTCACTATAAAACAGAAGGAAAGGGTGTGGCAGAAAAAAATCATCAAACTTTAATCGATAATTATGAATTTAAAATATACAATCTTGTTCTTACTCTTTGTCCACATGGCTAAGGGACAAAATTGTCCAAGTACGACACTAGATATTGAGAGAGAATCATATAAGCTACCTACCATTCTTCCTCCTAATAATGAAACCGCAAGCAACCTTACCCCTTTGGAAGATACTCGGGTTGTAGGATTTATACACGGGTTAGCGGGATCGAAAGACACATGGATTAGATCACGTCAATTCTTAAATACGACATATCAAGTACATACACCGTCTATAGAATATTCACAGAAATCGATTGATGATGCCGCACATGCTGTTAATTCACAAATGAGGAGTGCTAACAACTTGGTCCAGCTCACAGTGGAAGAATACGAACCTGACCAATCTTTTCTAATTGCACACAGTTTGGGCGGTGTTGTGTCAAGGCAGTTAGAGAGAAACTACGAAGAGTATTCTGGTGCATTTGATTGGCAACAACAATTTGGGGGATTAATTACATTTGGTACCCCTCACTTGGGAACTCGAGTTGTGGATAACACAGGATTAGCGCAGCAATTTGCTTACGAAGGATGTGCATCACTCACAGAAGCATATGGCGAAGAATTTATCACGAACAATTTAAATATTCCATTAATCGGTGGAATGCTAAAGAATAAGGTAAGGTCTTTGGCTTTTGGTGGCCCAAACGAACAAGGACTAATCGATGGTTTTGTTTGTAAGAATATTCTTGCCAGGTATTTGAATGCTCAGCTTGACAGAATGCTTCCGACGATAGGGGAAGAACTAAGTCCAGACAATGAGACTATGCAAAATCTCTCTCAAGAGACATTTGACTACCCTCTTGTTATGGCCTGGGGAAATGAAAATGATCCCGTGTCTCTGAGGCAGATTTATTCGACAACTAAGGATACAAACACGGATTATGAACTTTGGGGTGCCACAGATACTGCCGGTGAAGAAGAGTTCATAAAGGGATATGAGGATTTTTTGGATGGCCTTATGGCCAAAGCCGAACAATACACAGCCATAGGAAACACGATACTTGAAATTTTACCTAATGGTGGCGAGGAATATTTTAATCTTAGAGATTTGTTTTACGAGGCGTACGAATGGACTGAGCTTTTGGATGAGCGATATAGAGTTATTTTTGATATTGACGATGTAGAATATGTTTACAACGGAGATATCACAGCATGTAAATGTACACTTAACGGTGTGAGCATGTTAGCCGAATGTGGCTCTTTGCCTTGGTTTTTGTGTGAGACCATTTCTATTCCGTCCTATGTAGTAAAGACCTTTAAAAACGATAGTGATGGGGTGGTAAAATATAGTTCTGCTGTCGGAGCAAACGGCTCTGTCGAAATGTTTACAGAACAAATGATTGGGAGTAATCATGCCCAAATGAAGAATGATTTGAATACGCAGTACATTTATAGAAAGTATTTAGATGATGCTTCACCATTTCCGTTAACAGAACACTTTCAACTTAAAGGCCTGTGAGAAAAAAACATGTGTTAACGATATTATGTGCAATTTCTATTTCAATTATTTCATTGGTAAACATCAACTGTTCTGATGAATTAATAGAAATTTCAGACGAACCCGCAGACTCATTGTCCTATAATTTAATTTGGGAGAAACCGATACATGAAGATCTATCACCAATAGACCCTTTTTTCTTAACAACGTTAGAGAATGATCTTGTTTTATATGAAAGAGATGTAATAAATACCATTCCAACTAGATCTGAATTGGTTTCTTTAGATCCGAGTAATGGAAACAAAGTGTGGTGTTGGAATGATGATATGTCGATTAGGAGCTTAGGAAATATTCCAGTTTATTATAACGATAAGTTATTCATTTCTTCCATTGAAAGATATTATTCAATGAGCTTAAGTACAGGGACTACCTTATGGAGCATTTCCTTGGAAGGCGAGATGTTTGATGAGCTGTATAATTTATTCGACCTAGATAACGAAGCCCTAGTAGGAATTTTAAGATTTGGAAGTCCTTCTTTCAATAACCAAATAGTTACTGTAGACAAATCAACAGGTCAATTAACAGAGCTTTTCGAGATCTCTCACGACAATGATGGTTTTTCAAAAAGAGTGGCATTTGCAAAACCCTTCATAAAGTCAAACGGAGACAGTTGTTTGGTTATGGGAATAGTAAAATCTAAGAACTCACCTTTTGAAATGAAATCTGAAATTACAGCGTATAATCTTGAGACGAATACTTTTGAATGGACTGTGAAAGATTTTGATCCTTTTGGCGGTATTACCGGAAGAAATGCCGCCATAATTGAAGATGGCAGAATTTATATGCAAGGTATAAATGCTTTGATCTGTTTAAACGCAGATACTGGAGAGATTATTTGGCATCAAACCTATCCATGGAACATGCAGTTTTCTGAAAACTTCATAGTAGAAGGAGGTAAATTTATTTCGAGTACATCGGAGGGGATGGTTGTGGTTTTAGATAAAATCACAGGCGAAGAACTTTTTGCCATTGACTACGGTGCATATGTGTATACCATAAATTTCTTCGAGGATCGACTATATTTTTGTAATGGTAAACTAATGATTGTAGACCCCGAGAATGGAGAGATTTACCACGAATTAGAAACAAAAAATAAGAACTTAGATCAAGCTGCTTTTAGAAACAAAGTCGCCATAGATACAACGAATCGAGTCATGTTTGTTCAAGACGGGTATTATATTCAAGCGATAGAAATACCCGATTAAAATACCCTTCTTTTCCCCTACGTTTAGAAGAAAAGAAGGGAAGAGATAATAAAGTCATATCAAAACTAATGTTCATGAGGTTTACAAAAGCTGGTTTTTTGTAAACACGGAACATTAGTTTTTACAAAAAGTAAACACTATAGTGTGTTCATAAACTCGTTGAGATTAATTGACTTATCTATTCCTAATTTTTTTCTTAATCGATAACGACTTATTTCTACACCTCTTGGCGAAATATTCATAAGTGGTGCTATCTCCTTGGTGGTAAGATTCATTTTGAGATATGCACATAGTTTAATATCCCGTGCCGTTAATGTAGGATAGTTGTTTTTAAGTGCTACCGTAAAATCCGAATGGACTTCATCAAAGTATTGCGCAAACTTGTCCCAGTCTTCATTTAGACGGATATCATCATTTAGGAGGCTAAGGACAGATTTGAGTTCTTTAGAAATTTGTACATCGTTAGAGCTTCGACGAATTTTTTCGATCATCTCCTTTAACTTGTTGAAGGTTTCGTTCTTTTGTAAAACATGCATTGTTGAAGACGCCAATTGACGATTTTTATAATTTATTTCGTCCTGAAGTTTTTCCATCTTCAATCGTTCAATTTCCTCTTGGGAGGCCATGTTTTCTGAAATTAATTTTTCCTTTTCTTCTCGATACTTAAGGTTAGGAAATAGCATTAAAGAGCTTAGAACTACGAACGCTAACACTCCATACAAAACTTTTGCTAACGTGCTTAAATACCACGGCGGTAGAATCTCAAATTTCCAAATAGACCGATCTATCACCCCCTTATTAACCCCCTCTAATTCAAACTGATATTGCCCAGGGTCAAGTTTTGAATAAGACTTGTGATTGTCTTCATTCCATTCGTTCCATGATGAATTTTGCCCGACGAGCCTCCATCGGTACTTTATGTCTTTAGTCCTTGTCTGAAAGTTAGATAAAAACTGAAAGCGAATACCGTTTTCTTCCGGGCCAATCCGAATGTTGTCCTCAGGATAAAAGGATTGATTAATGGCGTTATACGCTTTTATCTCGACAGTAAATGTGTTTCCTTTACGGTTGTCTTCACGATATGTAATAAAGCCTTCGTCCACTCCAAAAACGACATCTTCATTCCAAAACTGGACGTTTTCAAATCCAAAAACCTGACGCCTTGGTAATGAGGATAAACTTAATTTGTCGTAGCCATTTTCGATTTGTTTTAAAACTCCTGTCTCGTTGGCGCTAGTAAACCACAAACGACCCTTTGGTCCCTTTTCGAGCATTTTGATCGGTAACTCCGTATCAAAAGCACCCATAAGATCTTCATCCGGATCAAGATGATTTTTTAAAAAATCAAAACGAAATAACCCTTCAGGTGAACTAATTAGGATGTCATTATCTAATTGAAACAAATGTGCAAGAAGGTCGGACTCCATACCATGTTCTGGACCCAACTTCTCTTTTAAATAAATTTCATTGTTTTCTAAATCAACAGATAGTCGGAATATCCCTTTATACGGATGAGCCACCCATAGCTCCTCTTTTTTATACAAGGCCATAAAACGAGAAGACTCTCCAAAATCATTCGTCGAGAAGAGTTTTTTCCATTCACCATTTATTTTTTTTAATAGGCTTACGCCAAAGTAATTGCCTTCTACCACGATATCTTTCTGTAATGGGAGGACTTTCCAACTTCCATAGGTGTCTTCTACTCGCACAAAACGGCCATTTCTATAGTAGAAACAACCTTCTTGATGAGACAGCCACAGTTCATCGTTAACGACATTTAGATCCCATGCTTGACCTAGAGGATAGTCAATCAGCATTTTGTCATTTCCTTTGCCTATGAAAACTCCTTCATTAGTGCCCCAAAAAAATTCACCATTGTATTCTGCCATACAAAACCCAGCTTGCGACGAAAATCCATTTACTTGTTGTATACCTCCATGAAGATCTACGTATGCAATTCCATTATTTAAGGCTACCCAAATGTTACCGTGTAAATCTTTACTTAGCGCCCTTACTTCATTTCCAATAAACCGTCTGTCGTCGCTTAATGGAATTAAATTATGCAATGAAAGACTAGACATAAAGACGCCATCTTCTCTTGTTCCGATAGCAAATCCATTATCAATTGGTATTACTGAGGTAATAGATAGATTGAGAATTTCTTGAGATATCTGAGAACTGATGTCCACAAAAGTATCTCCATCATAAGTATACACCTTATTGTCTTCAGTAAAAAAGTAGCCAAGGGAATCTATGGGATTTTCGCAGTATCTAAAGTTGCGTTGTGCAAAAAGTGTTGAACCGGGGATTAGATTCTTTTTGCCATCTTCGAAATAGAGTAATCCGCGATTCCATCCAAGATGAATTTGTTCGCCTCTGAAAGAAAACATTTGAGGAACAGAGGTCTGATCATGGTATATTTTGACCTCGTCAGAAAGATTATATATAGCATCATTTGATAAAAATGATAAGGCCTCATCGGATTTGATTAAAAACCACACGTCCGTAAAGCTTCGTTGTGCCGAGGGAATCCTAGATTTAAGACTGGTGAAATTCCACTTACCTGTATTATCAAGTAAGTAACCTATTTCATCTTGGCCACCGACCCAAATGGTATCTTGATGTACCTGAATTGATCTTACTGAGGTAAAATTTGGTAAATGAAAACTCTCAAATTCATGACCATTGTAAATGAGTAATCCTATATCATTACCGATAAAAACACGACCCAATGAATCACTTGCGACGGACCAGTTTCTTGGTGGTGCGTCTAGATCTTCTTTTGAAAAAAAACGAACTTCGGGAGTCGTACTAATTTGTGTAAAACCAGATACACATAAAACACTGAGAAAGAATAATATTCCCAATGAATTCTTGAAATGAGGCCAAGTAAGGGCCGAAAGCCCTTTAAAACCAGTCTTCATTATGATTTTAACACATGTAAGTGATTCTATTAGATGTATCTCTTTTTTCATCATGATGTACCTATGATGTATCAAATGTTCTCGCCTTCAGTGGCGCAATAACATACATTTATTTGGTATTTTAGAAAATAGGACAAAGAAAATTTTTGTTCGACAAACACTAATCAAATTTAAAAAGGCATAGATTTTTATGATCATGTTTAAAAATTAAAACCTAACGCTATGAAGAAAATTCTACTTCTATTATTGGTTTTCGTGACTTGGAACTTGCAAGCACAAACCGTTTTTGACTACGAGACTCCAGAAACATCTATTACTTTCCAAATTTTTGGAGGTTCACTAGAGGGTGCTTTAGCTGAAGTGATTGCAAATCCAGATATGACTGGAAACGAATCCGCCATGGTGTTGGATTTGAAAAAAGCTGGAGACGCTCCGTTTTGGGGAGGTGCATTTTCAAATCCTGGACCTTCCGGAGGTATTGACTGTACAAACGGAGGTCAAGTGTGTATGGACGTCTGGATGGACCACGAAGGGTTAATCAGTTTAAAACTAGAAATGGCAGATCCCAATGATCCAGCGAATTACAGACAAGAGGTTTCCAACACTGTTGTTAATGGCTGGGAAACAATTTGTTTTGACTTAGGACTTAACAGCTTGGATGGAGACATGACTCCGGCCGCTGGAAAAGTATACGAAAAGGTCGTTCTGTTCCCTGATTTTGGTACAGACGGTACAGGTACAGACGTCAGTTACTACATAGACAACATAACTCTACCAGATGCTGGCCCATCAATAGTTTGTACAAACTTGTTTGATTATGAGACTCCAGAAACTTCTCCAGAGTGGTTTATTTTTGGTGGTTCTTTAGAGGGAACCTTTGCTACAATGGTGAGCAATCCGGACATGTCTGGGGCTAACCCAAGTTCAGGAGTAATGGAATACATGAAAGGTGCTGATGCACCAGTTTGGGGAGGATGTGTTTATGAGTTAGCTCAGGAACTTGACGCAACAAATCTTCAAGAGGTGTGCATAAAATATTGGGCACCCAACGCGGGAAATCTAACTTTTAAACTAGAATTAGATGCTTTTGATGATCCTGAAAACTGGATCGGTACTCAAGAATATAGTACTCCAAATGAATGGGTTGAATTATGTTTTGATGTTACACAGCCATCTTTTGAAGGAAACATGAATCCTGCAACGGGTAAGATTTATAAGAAGTTTGTTGTCTACCCTGATTTTGGAACTGCCGGAACAGGTGTAGATGTGGCCTACTATATGGACGACTTTACAACGAAAGAAAGTTCGGGAAGTCAAAGTTATGATGTAGATTTTTCTGTTAATATGAACGAGTATAGCGGAACTCCAGGGACCGTATATGTAAGTGGTTCATTCAATGACTGGAGTGGTGATGCTAATCCATTGGATGATTCTGATGGCGATGGAATTTGGACTGGAACATTAACAATCCCTAGTGGAGCACATGAATTTAAATTTACAATTGACAATTGGACTGATCAGGAATTTTTCTCTGGAACAGAAGATTGCGTTATTTCGGTCGATGATGGAAATGGCAACATATTCGTAAACAGACAAATCGTTATAGCAGATAATACAGCATTACCAACCTACTGTTTTAATAGTTGTTATGCCTGTGGAGAATCTGCTATGGTCACATTCAATCTTGGCTTTGATGCGGCTATTACCGTTGCAGAAACTGGAGTATACATTGCAGGTGGTGGAAACTTTGGTAATCCTGGAGATTTCAGAATGACTGATGACGATGGTGATGGAATCTACTCGATTACTTTTGAAAAGCCACTAGGATTTTCGTCTTATTATACCTTTACAAATGGTGCATGCGCGGATTATTCTTGTAAAGAAGATATAAGTGGACAGGAATGTGCTGATCCAGCAAACTTTAATGATAGGTTCTTAGCAGAGCTTACAGGAGATGTTGTTTTGAGTACATGCTTTGGTGAATGTACTGATGAGGCCGATTGTGGAGAATCAGAGTCCACCACGGTTACCTTCCATGTAGATATGAACATGGAAACAATTGATCCTGAAGGTGTATTTATTGCAGGACAATTTAGTAGTTGGGGAGATGTGGCCATGACCGACGATGATGGTGACGGAATTTATTCGTACACAACGAACCTAATAGCTGGTTCCTGGGAGTGGAAGTTTAAGAACGGCACTGGTGGCTGGGAAGAGTTTGCAGATGGAGACCCTTGTACTATTACTGTTGTTGATGGGACGAATGTCTTTATTAACAGAGTTATAGAATTAGATGGTACCCTCGAATCACTTGAATTAGATCCCGTGTGCTTTAATAGCTGTGATCTTTGTGAAACGAATACAAATGATATTCCTTTTGATGACGCCCTATTTACAGTGAAGCCTACTGTCTCATCAAGTGAATTTATCGTTGAATTAAGTGAAGTCAACAATACAGAATTACGTCTTGTAGATCTTACAGGTAAAGTGGTTCTATTGGCGAAAGCCAACGCAAATATTATGACAATTAATGTATCTGATTACCCTGAAGGCGTGTATATGATTCAGGCTCTTAATGATGATGCATTCAAATCTCAGAAAGTAATTATTACGAAATAGAAATTAATGAAGGTTAGGTTTATCCTTAGTGTTTGCCTTTTGCTCTCGTCCCTATCTTGGGGACAGAGAGTAGAAGGTTTAATCACTGATGCGGCAGATGGAACTCCCATAATCGGAGCAACGATTATGGAAGAGGGTACGAATAATGGTACCATTTCCGATATAGATGGAGCGTATACTCTGGATTTAACAACAGAGAATCCTTCCATAGTTATCTCTTTTTTAGGATATCGTACATCAACGATTCCAGTAGCGGGTCAAAGTAAAATTGATTTAGCCATGGAGCTTGATGCAGCCACACTAGATGAGGTTGTTGTAGTTGGTTACGGAGTCCAGAAAAAAAGTGTAGTGACAGGAGCAATTGCAAAAGTCAAATCAGAAGATTTAGAGGACATGCAATTAGCGAGAATTGAACAATCCTTACAGGGAAGAACAGCAGGGGTACGTGTCACTCAAGGTTCTGGCCAACCAGGATCTGGTTCTACAGTTAGGGTTAGGGGTACGACGACAATAGGAGTTTCAGACCCATTATACGTTGTGGATGGTGTAGTAATTAACGGCGGAATTGATTATTTGAATCAGTCGGATATCGAATCCATTGAGGTATTAAAAGATGCCGCTTCTGCTGCGATTTATGGTGCGCGATCAGCTAACGGAGTAATTCTAGTTACAACGAAAAGAGGGAAAGAAGGTAAGATGAGTGTTAATTATAATGCTTATCAAGGGTGGCAAAGACCATGGAGGAAACTTTCTGTTTTAAATGCTACTGAATATGGGGTTCTTATGAATGAAGCCTCTGTTGCTTCTGGTGGGCCTATTCTCTTTTCTGAGCCAAGAGCACTAGGAGAGGGAACAGACTGGCAAGAGGAAGTGTTCAGATATGATGCGCCTATAGTAAATCACGAATTAAGCCTAACGGCAGGAAATGAAAAATCGAATTACTATGCATCATTCGGTTATTTTGATCAGGAGGGTATCGTATCAGAAGCTCAATCTAGATTTACAAGATGGACGATGCGATTAAACTCGGATCATAAGATTACGGACCGCATCAAGTTTGGTACTAATTTGAGTTATTCAAGGATTAGGGGTCAAGGGATTTCTACAAACTCAGAATTTGGTTCGCCACTTGGAAGAGCTATAAACTTGGATCCGATTACGCCCCTGTATGAAACCGATCCAGATAAATTAGCGAGTCCTGTATTTGCACAGAATGCCGTGGTCTCAGACGAAAATGGTGTGTTTGGTATTTCGGATTTTGTAACCTCTGAGGTTTTAAACCCAGTTGCCGCATTACGCACGCAGGAGGGTTATGGATGGAGTCATAAGGTTGTAGGGAATGCATTTGCAGAATTACAAATCACGGATGATTTAAAATACAGAACGAGCATTGGAACAGATTTAGCATTTTGGGGTGGAGAGAATTTTTCTCCAGTCTTTTACTTAAATGCCGCCAACAGAAATGATGTAAATGACTACAGTAGAACTCAAAACAGAGGACAATATTGGATTTTTGAAAATGTGTTAAGCTACTCAAAGAACTTTAGTGGTCACGATGTAGAAGTGCTTTTAGGAACAGCAGGTGAAAAGAATAAAGGCCAAGGTATAGGTGGTGGTGTTCAAGACATACCTGTAAATAATCTTGAAGATGCTTCACTTGGTTTTGCGACTTCGATCGAATCACAATTTTTCTATGGTTTTGAATACGAGCAAAGAACATCCTCCGTTTTTTCAAGATTGAATTATAACTACAACGAGAAATACTTGTTAACGGCTATCTTAAGACGTGACGGTTCATCCAA
>JAHDBE010000301.1 GCA_020630555.1 Saprospiraceae bacterium | reverse complement strand
CGGAAACAAATCCAGAATTCGGAACAAACTCTATATCTTGGACAATCAAGGGGCTTCCGGAAAATACAACTTGTAGTTCATTGGTTGTAAATTCTTCAGCGCAAGGATTTACATTTTCTCTTTCATATACATAGCAAAATTCTACATCTACGGTTTTAGGGGCTTTAGGATTACATGCGCCATCTCTACCAATAGCGCCAAAATCGTAACCCGTTAAAGTTGTAGAATAGTTTGATTTTTTTCTTAGTTCAATAAAAGTTGCTCCATTTAAAATATTAAACTCTTCAATTGATGGGTAGAATTTGAAATTCTGACCACAATCTCTAGCTGCATCAATATAAAAAGAAGCGAAAGAACAATCTACACTTGAACATGAAATTGATCCAGGATCAGGCGGTAAATCACAAACGAACTCTAACTCTATTGTAGCTTTAAAAACTTGTCCTCCAGGCAAATCATCAAAAAAGCCATCATTATCAGCATCAATAATACCACCGGGACCATCTGGATCTGTCGTTAAAGATGTAAAATCTATTTGCATATCTCCATTCACAAAAGAGTACTGGTCATTAGAAATTTCAATACCATTCATAACTACTCTTGAAAAATCTAAAGAGGACGTACTACAGGTTTCAAAACCTAACTTGATATCTGTAAAAAGTCCAATTGCGGAATCTTGGACTGCCTCCGTAGTGCCCGTATTTACGGCATACATCTCCAATTCTATTTGCGCTGGATCTCCACAAACACTAGGGTTTGATATTTTTTGGACGGTGGCAAAAGGTTCTGGTTTATTCTGAGGTCTTATCCATATTTCTTTTTTACTTGTGATCATTTCACAAGTGTCGCCAAGACAACCATATGAGGCTTTGTATGTGACCGTCTGAGAGTTTACGGTTGGACAATCATCTGATTGGTAACACATTTGAACCGTAACTCTTTCACTTTCATCAAATCGGCCGTTATCAACGAAATAAGAATTGTCTATATTCATATCTAATTGCAATGTGGCTGGATCGTAGGTATAACCCGTATGAGGAATCCCATTTACAGAAATACTATTCAACTGTAACTCGTTATTCAAATCAAGGTCACATACTGAAAAATCAACTTCATTTAAGTAAGCCTTCAATCCATCTTGAGAAAAAACAAAATTCGTACAGTATTCTTGTCCAAGCGATGCCACATTGACATTTGGTACCGATCTAAAATTGAGGACAGGTGTTTTTATTGCAGAATTATATACTCTGACAGGAAATTGCTTTTGTCTACACTTTTCAATGTTATCTAAAGTATCCGTATAAACGAAGCTAAATTCCAAACTCGTTTCATAATCAATAATACCAATATCTGCGTCACATGTAGTTTGGACACCGATATATGCCACAAAAATTGCGTCCGTAATACCTTCTAGGAGAAATGAAGGATTATTTGAGCTTGGATTTATGTTACTTATTGAGGTGCCCGGATAATGCGTATCTTCAAATCCTGCGTATACCATTCCAGGATCCAAATTAAGTTGCATTGATGCTCCAGATATTTCTCCAGGTTGCTCTATAAAAATAATAAAAGCTAATGTATCTGCATCTCCGCAAACTACTAACTCATCCGTTTGTGCAAAACCCGGAACTCCATTAAGATCGAGGGCTTGTATCTCTGGGCATTGGGCTTCTAATTCAAAAGAAAAATTTACCAATAGCATAAGAATTGAGACAAACTTCAGGATATTGAGTTTGAATGAATTTTTGAGAGTGATACTGCAGTAATCAATCATTTTGAATATTTAGTATAGACATAAAACCTCCTTTAAAAATTAAATTAGGATGAATTTTTAAAAAAAGCGAATAAGTAAAACTGTTTTTTAGAAGACTGAAAGATGATATGTAATAATGACTTAATATAAGTAAGTCATATAATCTGATCATCCTTAATCAGTAAGGCTATACTAGATATTCAGGAATGGTTTGTTGGAAATAATTAAATGCTGTTCAAAGATACATATAAATAATTATAATATATTAGAATTTATGCATTATTAACATATACGTTGATGACACTAAATGATGAACTCGAAAAAATAGAAAAGGTATGTTTTTTTTTAGAGTCTTTTTTCTCATCCTTTTCTAATTTGAAGTAACGATCAAATCCTCTAAACATTCAATCCATTCCGGATCATCGTTGAGACTAGGTACGAGATCTAATTTTTCGCCACCAGCTTCTATGAACTCTTCTTTGTACTCAAATCCGATTTCGATTATCGTTTCTAAACAATCGGCAACAAAAGCAGGTGAGAAAACGAGTAGATTTTTGACACCGGCTTTTTCTTGCTCCTCTATAATATCAGGAGTGAAAGGTTGTGTCCATTTGTCGGGTCCAAGTCTAGATTGGAAACAAACCGTATATTTTTCTTTCGGAATGTTGAGGCGTTCGGCGATTAATTTTGCGGTATCAAAGCATTGGGCAGAATAACAAAGATAGTTACGATCCGAGATGGTTTGGCAACAGTCCGCTGATTTGAGACAATGATTGCAGTTATCCGATTTTTTGAGCTGGCTCTGCGGCAGTCCATGAAATGAGAAAAGATAATGCTCGTAGGATTGATAATCCATTTTTTCTGCATTCTTGGCGAATACATTAATCAATTTTGGGTGATCATGATATGAACTTATCATTCTAATAGATGGAATCGCTAGCCACTTACTGGTAATTCTCATAACCTCCTCATGGACTGAACCTGTAGAAGCTGATGCGTAGTGGGGAAACAATGGAAGTACAATAATCTCATCTGGGTTTATGGTTCGGATTTTTTCTAACCCTTTTTCAATAGATGGATTTTGGTATCTCATCGCAAGTTCGACGTGATAATCATCTCCTAATTTTTCTTGAAGTAATTGGGCTGCAATCTCTCCATAATACTTTAAAGGAGATCCATCTTCTGTCCATAGTTGCTGATATAGTTTAGAAGAACTCCCCGATCTAAAAGGCGCTATTACGCCTCGAACCAATAATTGTCTAAAAAACCAAGGTATATCAATAACTCTTGGGTCTAGCAGAAATTGCTTTAGATATTTGTAAACATCTTTCCTCGATGGACTGTCTGGGGTTCCTAAATTTGTGAGGAGTATCGCTTTTTTCCTTTTATTCATATCAATTTTTGCACTTGTAGGTTTACAACAATTTCTTGTCCTGCAAGTTTAAGAAATCATATTAATAATAATACTTTTCTTTTTGAAGTTTTAAATATATGATATTAGCGAAAAGTTAGAATACGAAATGTCAAAAACATTAATATTAGTGACGAATGATGATGGGATTACTGCTCCCGGGCTAAGAGCTCTGGTAGAGGTTGTTCGTCCTAGAAGTT
>JAHDBE010000300.1:2352-3408 GCA_020630555.1 Saprospiraceae bacterium | reverse complement strand
GCTGATGGTTATTTGTGAAGTTGACAATATCAATATTTTCGTTTTTCAACTCTCTGACTATACCATGAATCCTTGAACCTTTCATACCTACACATGCGCCAACAGGATCAATTCGATCATCATATGATTCGACTGCTACTTTCGCTCTTTCACCCGGCATTCGAACTATTTTCTTGACTGTAATTAAACCATCTTCAATTTCCGGTACTTCTTGCTCTAGTAATTTCTCTAAGAAAGTATTATCTGTACGAGAAACAATAACGATCGGGGTGTTATTTTTCATCTCTACTTTCCGGATGATGCCTCTAACCATATCACCTTTACGGAAAAAATCTCCACGGATCATTTCGTTTCTAGGCATGATTAATTCGTTACCTGTTGCATCATCAATCACAAGGATTTCTCGCTTCAATATCTGATGAACTTCACCAATTACAATCTCTCCAACTCTATCGACATAGCTCTTATAAACATCATCTTTTTCCAGCTCCATGATTCTGGAGATCAGAGTTTGACGAGCAGCCATAATTGCTCTGCGTCCAAAATCTTCCAGATGAAGCTGCTCATAGCATTCCTCTCCAATCTCATAATCTTCATCAATACTTAATGCTTCTGATATTGATATTTGACTTCTGTCATCTAGTACTTCTCCGTCTGGAACAATTTCGCGAACACGCCAAAGTTCCAAGTCTCCCTTTGTTGTGTTAACGATAACATCAAAGTTTTCATCAGAGCCATATTTTTTTCGGATCAATGTTCTAAATACATCTTCTAAAACACGCACCATTGTTGGTCGGTCAATATTCTTCCCCGATTTAAAGTCCGAGAAAGTTTCAACTAAGTTCATCATGACTTAAAAAGATTTAATTATTTAGGATGCAACACATTGTTGCTAGTGTTTACTTAAAGGAAATTTTGACTGTAGCTTTAGCTATACGATCAAAATCGATTGCGTGTGAAAGGAGCTTGGAAACTTTTTTCTTACCTTCTTTAACACGCACTTTTTCTTCTAAAGTGATTTTATCTTCGGATACCTGGCTTAGTTTACCTGTATAC
>JAHDBE010000300.1:0-2342 GCA_020630555.1 Saprospiraceae bacterium | reverse complement strand
TAATCTCCATTTTTCTGCCGATATTTTTAGAGTATTGGCGGATAAATTTTAACGGTCTAGTAATGCCTGGGGAAGAAACCTCTAGGGTGTATTTTTCTCCCATCCATTTGTTTTCTTCAATATGATGCTCGAGGTAACGACTAAGTTTTTGGCATTTTTGAAAAGTGATATTAGAATCACTATCAACAAATACTTCTATTTTAGAATTATTTTGGTTGACTTCAACCACAAAACAATCATCAAAGGCTTCTTCTTGAAATTTTTCTTCCAGGAGTGCGACAATTTGATCTTTAATCTCCATTAATTCAAAATAGGGTCATGTACTAGAAATAAAAAGAGGGAACAGTTTATGCTCCCTCTCCGATTTTTATTAGAAAGTTATCACAAATATACAGGTTTTTATTCGATAACGCAAGCGTATGTTTTTTACTGTAAATCAACTACTAAATAGGTGAATCCATAAACCCTGTCTGTGTATCTTTGTTCTACTGTTACATAAATTGATATAAAATGAATATTGATAAGCTTTTGCAACGCGCATTAAATTTAGAATGGTTAAGTGTAGAGGAAGGTGTGTTCCTATTCGAAAATGCGCCAACCACGGAGTTGATGTATGTGGGTAATCAATTGAGACAACATCATGTGCCTAATGATATAGTTACATGGATTATTGATCGTAATTCCAATACGACTAATGTATGTATCGCAAACTGTAAGTTTTGTAACTTCTATCGCCGACCTGGTCATGAGGAGTCATACATAACATCTATTGAAGAGTATAAGCAAAAGATAGAAGAAACATTTGCGTTTGGTGGGGAGCAACTATTATTACAAGGAGGACATCACCCTGATGTGGGACTCCAGTATTATGTCGATCTATTTAAAGAGTTGAAGTCCCTTTATCCAAACCTTAAGTTACATGCATTGGGGCCTCCGGAGATTGCGCATATAACCAAATTAGAAGGATCTACTCATACAGAAGTTTTGGCAGCACTTCAAGAAGCAGGTTTGGACTCTTTGCCTGGAGCAGGCGCAGAGATTCTGAACGATCGAGTACGACGGTTGATTTCTAAAGGAAAGTGTAGTGGAAGGGAATGGCTAGATGTAATGCGTGCGGCGCACCAACTGAACATGACTACATCGGCTACGATGATGTTTGGTCACATTGAAACCAACAGAGAAAGAATGGAGCACTTTGTAGATTTAAGACAAGTGCAATCAGAGAAACCTGATGATGCGAAAGGATTTATTGCGTTTATACCTTGGCCGTTTCAAGATGAAGATACCATTCTTAAAAAATTGAAACGAGCAAGAAATACTTGTACTGGAGATGAATATCTTCGGATGATCGCAATGAGTCGAATTATGCTGCCGAACGTTACCAATATTCAAGCTTCTTGGTTGACAGTAGGAAAACCAACAGCACAATTGTGTTTGCATGCTGGTGCGAATGACTTTGGTAGTATTATGATTGAAGAAAACGTAGTTTCTGCAGCAGGCGCTGCTTTCCGTTTTACCGCTAATGGAATTCAGGAAGCTATCCGCGAAGCAGGATTCAAGCCGCAGCTCAGAGATCAACAATACGGATACAGAGCATTGCCAAAAGATATCAAGCAACAAGAACTTGACAAAACGACTATGATCGTCGATTAAACATTTTTCATGCTATATGATCAAATTCAGGAAACGATAGCTTTTCTGAGAAAACAAACAAAATTCCAACCTGATTACGGGATAGTCCTGGGAACTGGACTCGGAAACCTCACAGACGAGATAGAGGTTGAGATAAAGATAGATTATAAGTCGATTCCAAATTTTCCACTCGCCACTGTTGAGAGCCATAAGGGACAACTTATCTTTGGCCGCTTAGCGGGAAAACGTATCGTTGTTTTAGCTGGTCGCTTTCATTATTATGAAGGTTATGATATGAAAGAAGTGACTTTCCCAATTCGAGTTCTAAAATTTCTAGGAATAAAGAGGATTATCATTTCTAATGTGTCTGGAAGTACGAACCCGGATTATGAAGCCGGAGATATTGTATTTGTAAGAGATCATATCAATTTGCAACCGGAAAATCCATTACGAGGGGTAAATGATGAACGCCTTGGACCGAGGTTTCCTGATATGAAAGACACCTACGATCGACACTTGAATGCGGTAGCTTTAGAAATTGCGAAAGCGAATGGCATCAGAGCGCATGAGGGGGTTTATTTGGCTTTGCAAGGACCAAATTTAGAGACACCGGCAGAGTACAACTTTATAAACAGGATTGGAGGTGATCTAGTTGGGATGTCAACGGTGCCGGAGGTTATTGTAGCTAAGCATATGAGCTTACCTGTATT
>JAHDBE010000299.1 GCA_020630555.1 Saprospiraceae bacterium | reverse complement strand
CGGCTTGTGCCGCATGCTTGTAACAGAAAGGAAAATTTAATGAGGTATAATGGTACCAAACATAAGACTGGTGATAGTGAACTTTTTCAAGCGGGGTTAAATGTCTTACATTGAATCGCGGAAGATGAGCCCTAAAATAATCACTTAACATAATGAGATCTCTGTAATCCTTTATATGTCCTATTTTAATGTACATCCCGTGAATCTTTAAGTTAAGATTTACTAGTTCACTGGATATTCTTACTCTTTTGACGAGTTCATCAGATTCCTTTAACAAGGTTTCCATTCGATTTTTGATTTTTCGACTACGAGTTATATGTCGGTTTTCAATCATTTTCTCGAACTCTACAATTTCCATTCGTAATAGGTATTCACTACTAACTTCAGGACTTCTTTTAAGTCGATGCAATAGATTTAAAGCCTGCATATACATGCCCTTCCCGTACAATATTCTGGCGAAATCTAATTGTTCACGTAGTTTGATGTCAATTTGTTTCTCGACATAAAGAAGCCTTAAACTTTTAAGGATCTGAGCATACAAATGACGCTTTAGATTGTTGAAACTAACATCGTTTATTTTCAGCTTAGACTTATAAAGCTCATCTTGATAATTCTTTGACTTTTCTATTAAATCGAATAAGTCGACAAACTTTAAGGACTTACCATCAGAACCTCGTTTTGCATAGATTTTGAAATGGCGTTTTTCCGCCTTATCTAAACTGTGAATCAATGAAAATATTTTCTCATATGACATTTTGAAAGTACTATTTTTAGGCGTATTAAAGTGTTGAATATCAGTAATTAATATATGCGATAGTTGATTTGGGCATAACTAATTTACAAATAAATAAATTATATCTTTTTAAGTACACTAATACCTTCGTGCCAAAATTGAATAACACTTTATTATGGCAAAACTTAAGTTCGAATACATTTGGTTGGACGGTACAGCACCCACCCAATCACTTAGATCAAAAACTAAGATCTTAGACGACAGTAAATTTAACGGTAAGGCATCAGATCTTCCGGATTGGTGCTTTGATGGCTCTTCCACTCAACAAGCATCTGGTGGTTCATCGGATTGTATATTGAAACCAGTAGCTGTTTATTCAGATCCTGCAAGACATAATGCCTACTTGGTTATGTGCGAAGTCCTGTCGCCTGATGGTACACCGCATCCATCAAATGGACGTGCGACCATAAATGATGATGACAATGATTTCTGGTTTGGTTTTGAACAAGAATATTTTCTCATCGATAACGAAACAGGAAAACCAGTTGGATTCCCTGTGGACGGTTGGCCTGATCCTCAAGGTCCTTATTATTGTTCAGTTGGCGCTGGTCGCGCCGTAGGTAGAGAAGTGGTTGAAGAACATCTGGATCTTTGCATTGATGCTGGATTAAATGTCGAAGGAATTAATGCCGAAGTAGCCATGGGGCAATGGGAGTTCCAAATATTCGCGAAAGGTGCAAAAAGTGCTGGTGACCAAATTTGGGTAGCAAGATACCTCTTGGAAAGAGTAGGAGAACAGTATGGTTACTCTGTAGAATATCATCCGAAGCCTCTGGGTGATACGGATTGGAATGGCTCCGGAATGCATGCAAACTTTTCAAATACGGCTTTAAGAACTGCTGGAAAGAAAGAAGTTTTCGATGAGATTTGCGAAAAGTTTAGACCTGAAAATCGAATTCAAGCCGCAATCGAAGCTTACGGTGCATATAACGATCAGAGATTAACAGGGAAACATGAAACTCAAGCTATTGACAAGTTTTCATATGGAGTCTCCGACAGAGGGGCCTCTATTCGAATTCCAATAGGAGTTGTTGAAAATGGCTGGAATGGCTGGTTAGAAGATAGAAGACCTGCTTCAAATGCAGATCCTTATAAAGTGGCGGCGGTTATTGTCGACACAGTAAAGGGGTAAATAAATTAAAACCGATTAAAAAAGGTCAACACTTAGTGTTGGCCTTTTTTGTTTCATGGCTTTTTAGCAATTTCACCCTCTAGAGCCATCTTATGTTGAAGATTTTCATTTCCACCGCCTTAATTTTATTTGCAAACTCGGCTTTCGCCCAAATAGATGGTCGAGTAGTTGATAAAAACGACATGCCGCTCCCTTTCTGTAGTATATACATTAAAGGAAGTTCTATTGGCACTTCAACAAATAATGATGGCCGTTTTTCTTTGGATAAATTTGAATTGAAAGACACCCTTGTTGTTCAGTATGTTGGATATCAGACAGAATCCTACACCTTTAATCAGTTGCCGGTTACAGATTTGATTATTCGACTTTCGTCAAAAAAATACAGCTTAAAAGAAACTATCATAACTGATAAGCGTGAAGATCCGGCCTATGCCATTATGAGAAAAGCTATAAAAGCAAGGGATGATCACAAAGATTGTATTTCGTCGTATGAATCAGAGCTTTACATTAAGGGAAATATCAAAATTTTAGATGCGCCCCAACGTTTTTTAGGTCAAGAAATTGGCAATATGGAAGGCATTTTAGACTCTACCCGTCAAGGTTATATATATTTATCTGAATCCAAAGCCAAGTACTCTTGGAAATCTCCAAATCTTTCTAAGGAGATCATGTATGCATCTAAAGTGAGTGGAGATGACAGTGGTTTTAGTTTTAATACATATACGGCAACTGATTTTAATTTTTATAACGAAAATTTGAGGTTCTCAAGGAGCATTGTTGGGCCATTATCTGATGCCGCATTTAGTTATTATAATTTTGAGTTTATTGGGAGTTACTTTGATATAGATGGAAGAGAGATAAATAAAATTAAAGTTATCCCCAAAAACCCAAATCTGCCCGCCTTTGCAGGATTCATTTACATTGTTGAAAATACATGGAATATAGGCGAACTTGATCTTTATCTCCTTGGCAAATCCGTGAAACAAGAATTATTCGACACGATTCGCGTCAAACAGACATTTATCCCAGCCAATGATGTATGTTGGATTCTTTTCAATCAACTTATTGATTTTAAAGCAGGATTTGCAGGATTTAAGGTGGGCGGTGCATTTTCATACGTTTTTTCAGAATATGAGATTAACAAAACTTTTGAAGATGGATATTTCGATAATGAAATTCTTAGAATCGAACAGGAGGCCAGTGAAAAGACGAATTTATATTGGGACTCATTGAGACCAATCCCATTAACATTGGACGAAAGTCTAGACTACAAGAAAAAAGATAGTCTACAGATTTTATGGGAAAGCCAAGCGTACTTGGATTCTCTCGACAAACGCGATAATAAATTTAGCGTATGGAACATATTATTCGGATATACCAATCAAAACAGATTTAAAAATCGGAGTTGGTCAATCGGATCACCTCTTGGATCATTTGCTTTTAATAAATCTCAAGGCGCTCAATTGTCCTTAAACACGACCTAC
>JAHDBE010000298.1 GCA_020630555.1 Saprospiraceae bacterium | reverse complement strand
ATTAGAATGCCTACTTTTTTCAAAGTCCATTTTCCCGGAAGGGTACTTCTAATATTGAGAGGTTTGTGCTTGCGCAAATAGTACTAAAAATCAAGAAAAACAAAAGAAGGTGTCGCATAAAATTGATTTTGTTATATAATATACGATTAAATAATGGAAAAGGGAATATCAAATGCGTTCTAAATTAAGATGGTAAGTAATTATGCAAAATTATTTTACTAATAAAAAATCTTTGATATATTAGACTCCATGAGTCGAAAAAAGAGATTTATAAGTTTAACAAATTCCGAAATATCAACCTTAGAAGAAGGAAGAAAGAACGGTAATCAGTATCAATTTCGAGATCGTTGTCAATGTCTTTTGTTAAGCGATCAAGGTCAAACTACAAATCAACTTAAGGATATTTTTAAAGTTAATTTACGGACTATCTATTCTTGGTTTGACCGATGGGAACTCAATGGGATAGCTGGTTTAATGAATCGATCAGGACAAGGACGCAAAGTAAAGTTGAGTCTCGATAATGAACAACATGTTAAAGTACTAAATGATCTAGTTGATGATTATTATCATGATGTAGAACGTATCCGAGATGAATTAGAAAATAAATTTGATTTAAGTCTAAGCAAGGACACCGTCAAACGCTATCTAAAAAAAATAACTTTCGATGGCGTCGCATTCGACGCTGTACAAAAAAAGGACAAGATCCAATAGCATATGCTGATAAGTTTGAACGCCTAAAACTATTGGTAACCTTACATTTAACAGGACATATTCGCTTGGTTTTTGTTGATGAATCTGGATTCACCATGCAGCCATATCTTCCATATGGATGGCAAAAAAAAGATGAACAAATCAGAATTTTTGCAAGGAACAATCATAAGCGATTAAATCTCTTAGGATTCATGAGTACTGACCTTCATTTAAGTGTTTATCAAAATGAAAAGAGTATTAATAGTCATTTTTTTATTACAGCGGTTGAAGATTACATTAAGAAGATTGATAAGCCAACTGTGTTGGTTTTGGATAATTCTCCAATTCACAGATGCAAGGCGGTTTACTACCTTTTAAATAAATGGCAAAATCAAAACTTATTTGTTTTCTTCTTGCCTAAGTATGCCCCTCATCTCAATCCTATTGAGATCTTATGGAAGAGAATGAAATACAAATGGCTGAATAAAAAACATTATCACTCTTTTCGAACACTCAAAAAACAAATAAAGAATATCATTACTCATTTTGGTGTCGAATATACCATAAACTTCAAAGAACTTTTTTTGAAAAATTAATTTGCTTTATTACTTAATTCAAAAAGACTTTTTACTCTTTTCATAGACACGATCGCCCCCTCGATCGTGTTTTTTTTCGCTTGTCGCAAAACAGCCCTTTCGTTTTGTTTTGCGTTTAATGGTTGGTTTTATTTGCCGTGCGATTATTGACATTTTCAATATTTAAATTCGCATAAAAAACACCTTGGTGATTCATGAAAGTGCTCCCCTTTCTATTCAAGTCCAATCGTCCACCCTCAAAGTTCAGAGCAGGTAAGCCTAATTCATGATAAATACAAGCTGTAGCTGCATAGTCCCATATGCTTCCTCCACCCTTTTCTTTTTTCGGGAACTTTAGCATACAAGCAGGTCCGTTTTCCAAAACAAGTATACTATTCAATACGGAACCTGATCCAGCCATTTCTTTCATGCCACTTAAGCCCAGTTGTTTTATATTTTCATGTAACATTTTTTTTATTTTGTCGGCATGAGGAGTATCCTTTAACTGTCGATCTGTTACATAAGTTAAATGGGTATTTGTGGGTTTAATTTTCCAAGGGCGATAATTCTTAAAAGCTCCATTTCCTTTTATCGCATAATATAATGTGTTCGTACTAGGATCAAACACGACACCTATATATGGTGTCCCGTCTTTTGCGACCAAAGCAATAGATACAGAAAACCCGGGATATTTATTGATGAACGCGAGTGTTCCGTCCATTGGGTCAATGCACCAAAAATAATCTTCTTCGAATCGGCTACCATCATCTTCGGTCTCTTCCGATAAAAGTGCTAAATTAAACGCTTCACAGCTAGGCATTAGGTGCGAAAGAATGACCGTTTCACATTTTTTGTCTACCTCAGTTACAACCTGTGAGGCATGACTTGTTCCGCCCTCTTTCTGCTCGACCCAAACGTCATTATTCATATATTGTTGAATAACTTTCCCTGCGGAAAGGGCTGCTTTGAGGGCGATCTTATTAAGTTCTAATAAATCCATTTCTATAAATTATCAATCACTTCAGCTGTAACGCGTTCACTATAACTATTAATCTTCCAGTGACTGGGACTCCATCCTTTTAGAAAACGATGAAAGTCTGCCCAAGCTACTCGATATAAAGACCGCCACTCTGCTTCTAGGGCTTTATTTTTTTCCTTTAGTTCACCTTGAAAATAATCAAAGTAGGTGTCCAAGATTTGTGCTTCCAAACGTTCACACTCACTTTCGTTTAGACAACTTCCTATAAAATATGCCACATCTTTCATGCCACATCCACCACCTACATACTGAAAATCGACCCCAGCAATCTGTCCATCTTGAGCAAAACAAAAGTTAGCCAACTTCGCGTCACCATGAACAAAGGTTTTGTATGTACATGAATTCAATTTTTCATCAATGAGAGGAGCGGCAGCCTTCAAACGTTCGTCATCTAACACCGCTAACTCCTGCGGTCGAGTCGCTAAATGCCAATAGGTTCCGACTTCCCAAAGTCCATCTGGAACTTGTCCTAGATAACTTGCATGAAACTGCGCCAACCATTTCAAACAAGAAGCTATTTCCTCCCATCCAACAGATCGCTTTCGCAAGGGATAACCAGATTGATCCAAATCTTCAAGTACCATCAACACCTCATTATCTTGCGTTTCGATGGCTAAACAGTTCGGCAAACGAGCAGCGCTATTTTTACTGTATGTTTTATACCATGTCGTTTCTATTTCATAAGACTTCAGCTTTCGTTGATGACCGATATCCGTATTCCATCCGCGAGGATGATTTCGGTGTATAGGCAACTGAACATGTTTTATGACGACACTTTCGACAGATCCATGCTCTAGTCCAATTCGCATGATCTTTCCGTATCCGCTCCATAATTCTTGTATCATCTCTTTTTCAATTAAAGAGGAAGTACAATATGGAGCTTATTTAAACAACAAAGAAGAAATAGTATACACTCACCATAAAGACGCATTTAAAATGACGATTCACAAATTAGCACTAAACGGCAAGCACAACATTTACAATTCTATGGCATCAGGAATTGCATCTCGCATTCTAGATTTAAGGAAGGAGGTAGTAAGGGAAAGTTTGGCCGACTTTAAAAATGTTGAGCATAGACTGGAGCATGTAGGATTTATAAACGGTATAGAATTTATAAAC
>JAHDBE010000297.1 GCA_020630555.1 Saprospiraceae bacterium | reverse complement strand
CAATGAAACTTTTTAATCTTTTATACATAATAGCAGGTGTGCTTTTGTGCAATACTCTTGGCGCACAGCGATATACCTTCACTCCAAACAAAAATGTCCTTTTCTTAACGGATGTAAACATCATTGAAGTTAAAGGATATGAAGGCTCAGAAATCATGATTGTTAACAATGATCTAAAAAACGAAGACGATGATGACAAAGACCGAATGAAAGGTCTTAAAAAATTAAACCCTTATGGATTATCTGACAACTCAGGCATTGGTCTTTCTATAAGCGAAGAAAACGATCGAATTATCCTGACACAAACGGACAACAGTCTACTGGAAGGAGAGTATGAAATGAAAATACCTTACAACTTAGATGTATACATTGAAAATACTTCAGCCCATGCCGATGATTTACACATGGAGGGATTGGCAGGTGAAATAGTATTAAGTGTGCATTATAGTGATGTGTCTCTAGAAAACGTTACTGGTCCGATGTCTGTAAAATCGGTTTATGGGGATGTTAATGTAGTCTTTGATCAACTCAACCAAAATAGTCCTTCAGACATTCAATCAGTCTATGGATTTGTTGATGTGAGTATACCTTCCAGCACCAAAGCTGATTTTGACTTAGAAACAATCTATGGAGAAATATTCAGCAATCTTGATATCAAAATCAATGCCCTGGATATGGAACAAAAGAAGAAGAAAAATACATGTTATGATTATGGAAGCACCATTTCAGGAGCTATGAATGGGGGAGGAGAGGTGCTCTATATCAAAGCAAATCACGACAACATCTACCTGAGAAAGCTCTAATTCAGAGCTAGAAAACTAAGCTATTATACAGACACTGATATAGTCTTCCCCGTGGAGACATGGGGGAGCTATATCTATGATCAAAACAACGACTATGAAAAACGCTTTCTTCTTTTTTGTAAACTTTCTTCTATGTCTGATGATTTGCCAAGTAGTTTATTCTCAGAAAGTATTACAAGCTGTACGTACAGATGCAGCATTCGAAATTGATGGGCACCTAGATGAATCAGCCTGGGACAATGCAATAGACGCCTCACAATTTACTACATGGCAGCCTAACCCAGGATTAAGTCCTAATAAAGATGCTACGATTAAATTTTTATACGACGACGAGGCTCTTTACATAGGGGCATTTATGGAAGAGGTCGGACCGGATAGTGTAATGCAAGAGATCACACAAAGAGATCGAGTGGGTAATACAGATTGGTTTGGTGTATTAATTGATCCTTACGAAAGTGGAAACAATGCATTTGAGTTTATCACTATGGCCACCAACACTCAGTTTGATGCAAAAATCGTGGAAAATCAGGGCGAAGACACTGACTGGGATGCTGTATGGTTTAGTGGAACACAAATACTAGAAAACGGCTGGTCACTTGAAATGAAAATTCCATATTCAGCCATCAGGTTCCCTAAAAAGGAAGAACAAATTTGGAAAATAAATTTTATAAAATATCAAGCTAGAACCGCAGAAAAATCAGTGTGGAACGAGATTGACCCCCTTGGCACTTTCTTCTTAACTCAATCAGGCATAGTGGAAGGAATTAATAATATAAAACCACCATTACGGTTGTCAATCTCGCCTTATTTATCTGTTTATGCACAAAACAATTATGATCGATTGACATCCCCAAAAAGTAGTACAGGATATTCATACAATGGCGGTCTTGATGTAAAATACGGCATCAATGATGCCTTCACCTTGGATATGACTTTAATCCCTGATTTTGGTCAGGTGCAATCAGATGATAACATTGTAAACCTAAGTCCATTTGAAGTTCGGTTTACAGAGAATCGTCCGTTTTTTACCGAAGGTGTAGAGATTTTTAATAAAGGAGATTTGTTTTATTCTCGGAGAGTCGGAGGGACTCCGCTGCGAATGTATGAAGTTGAAGATCAGCTTGCTGAGAATGAAGAAATTGTAGATAATCCAAGAGAAACACAATTATATAATGCGTCAAAAATATCTGGAAGGACTAAATCTGGATTGGGAGTCGGGGTGTTTAATGCCGTAGCAGGGGAAACAAATGCTATTATTGAAAACAATGAAACAGGAGATACGAGAAGATTTAGGACATCACCTTTGACGAACTATAATGTTTTTGTATTAGACCAGAACTTGAAAAATAACTCGACCATCAGTTTAGTCAATGCAAGTACGGTCCGGACTGGCAGTCAATTTTATGACGCAAATGTCACCACAGGAATGTTCGATCTGCGCGATAAAAAACAGCGTGTCAGCGTTTCTGGCAATCTCGCTGTATCTCAAATTTTTAATGAAGGAATGAGCCCAGAACTGGGCTACCGATACGAATTTGGTATAGATAAGTTATTGGGAAATTTCAATTATGGACTTTGGCATGAAACTAAAACCAATGATTTTAATCCGAATGATTTAGGATTCAATACTCGAACAAATCTTCATGAATATGGTGCTTGGGCAAGCTATTCTTTAGTCAATGAATTTTGGAAATATTTTAATCGAGCAAACTTTTGGTTCAACTATAATCATGTATTCTTAAATGAACCCCGAGTTCATCAAGGAACATATATCAACTTAGGTTTCTGGACTCAAACTAAAAGTCAATGGAATTTCAATGGTTGGTTTAATGTAATTCCTAAGGATGACGATTATTTCGAACCACGAATGGAAGGATACTTCGAAGATGTACCATTGAATTATAATGGAGGAGTTTGGGTAGGCACCGATAACCGAAAGAAATTTAGACTTTCTGGTACACTAGTCGCTTTTAATGTAGCCCAAAAAGGCTGGAATGGCCAAGGAGTTTATTTAACTCCTAGATACCGTTTCAACAATAAACTGACGAGCTCGCTGAGTATGGAATATCATCAAATTAATAATGATAAAGGCTGGGTTGGCTTTGGTGACAAAGATGAAATTTTATATGGAACGCGGGACCGACTAATCATTGTCAATGTCTTAAATACAGAGTATACTATTTCTGATAAAATGGGTTTAACCTTCCGACTTAGACATTATTGGACTAAAGTGCTTTACGAAGGTTTTATGGAGTTGAATAAACAAGGGAAGTTTAATGATACTGTCTATGAAGGAGATCATGATTTTAATTTTGATCAATTCAACATTGACTTAAATTACCGATGGCGTTTTGCTCCTGGTAGCGACTTATTTATCAATTGGAAAAATAATATTGCTGGAGGATATTTATCCCCGAATCAAGAATTACTTGAATTAAGTTATTTCAATGGTCTGGAAGGATTGCGAAACTTACCTCAAGAAAATAGTATATCGGCTAGACTCGTCTACTATCTAGATTATCAACAAGTCAGCCAATATGCGAAAAGAATAAACTAGTGGGTATTTGGTCAGGGGTGATTAGCTGTACGAAGCGTATATCTGATCGATACCCCTGGCCAATG
>JAHDBE010000027.1:2447-21204 GCA_020630555.1 Saprospiraceae bacterium | reverse complement strand
CACGAATACTACAGTAAACTTGTTTGACTTCTTAACGAATGTTAATGATTTTACTGGATCATGGATTCTTCCTCAAAATCTTGTATTGGATATTTCAAATCCAATGGCTGTGAATTTCACAAGTGTTTCACCAGGAATTTACCAATTGGAGTATGTAGTAATGAGTAATGGCGTCTGTCCAAATGACACGGCCATAGCTATAATTGAGGTATTCGATGAGCTGGATGTTGAACTCGTTAATTCAGAATGTAGTGATGACTTTACGAGCTATACCGTTACTTTAAACACCGGTGGTGCCGCATTAAATATTAATTACGGAACGGTCACTGATTTGGGCAATGGGCTGGTAGAAATCTCCGAAATTCCAATCGGCGAACAATTAATAGTAAATGCTATTGACCCTAATACTTTCTGTTTCGCCATCCTCGTAATAAGTCCACCTAATTGTAACTGTCCTAATGTCGAACCTCCGATCAGCAATGGAGATCAAAGCATTTGCGAAGGGGATGACCCTGTTACTTTATCTGTAACTGTGGGGCCCGAGCAAACTGCAAATTGGTATGACAGTCCTTCTGGAGGTACGCTATTGGCTGAAGAAACTTTAAACTATGAAGTGACTGAATCTACTCCAGGGATTTACACGTACTATGTTCAGACCGAGAGCTTGAATCCACCAGATTGTTTTAGTGCCGTATTGACACCAATAAGTGTAGAAATCATCGCATTACCCTCTGGCAATAATGCAATTCTCGAATATTGCGATAATAACACGGATGGTTTAATCATATTTGAATTGGCGGAAGCCGAAGAACAAATTAGTGCTAACACAAGCTACACCTACCAGTATTTCGAAAGCATGGCTGATGCCGAAGCGTGCTCGAACCCCTTAAATTCCACTTATACGAACATGACTCCTGGAGGAGAAACGGTATTCGTCAAAATTTTAAATTCAGTGGGATGTGCGCGTATTGTCGAACTACAATTAGTTGTTTTAGACATTCCTCAGTTTTCCACTTCCGTGAATAATGAATCATGCCTCAACGGATCCGATGGTACTATAGAGATTTCGAATGTTAGTGGTGAGGGTTCTGTTTTATTTAGTCTTGACGGCATCAATTATGAAGAAGTTTTGAGCTTTGATAGTTTAGATGCAGGTAGCTATACCGTTTACTCCGTTGACGACAATCAGTGTGATAATACTGTAGATGTAGAGATAATCGCAGGTCAAGAATTAACCTTAGATACCTTCGTCTTGTAATGACAATGGCTCCAATACCGATCCTAGTGATGACTTTTACGTGTTAGATTTTAATATTTTGAGTTCGACCACAGGATCTGATTTCAGCGTTTTTATAGGAACCGATGATTTAGGGACATTTAATTATAACGAAACAAACGCGCTTAACCTTCCAGCGGATGGAAGTCAAGTTACTCTTGTATTTATAGATAATACTTCTGCTTGCCAGATCGAACAAATAGTTGGGCCCCTAAATTCTTGTTCGACAAATTGTCAAATTGAATTTGATGTATTAGATATCGTTTGCGATGGAAATGGAACAAACTCCGATCCTAGCGATGATTTTTATACCATTACCATTTCAGCTTCGGCTGTCAATGGAAGTACAAATAACACCTATAACGTTTTGATAGATGGTGTTCTTCAATTTAATTACACTTACGAAACTCAAGAATCATTTACTTTGCCCGCCGACGGAAGTTCTCCAATCATAACTATTGTCGATAACGAAGATGCGCAATGTCAAAACAACATGACCATCGGACCATTAAATAGTTGCAGTTCAGAATGTGTACTTGATTACATGATTGAAAATATAATCTGCGATAATTTAGGCACAGAAAACGACGCACTTGATGATGAGTTCTATTTTGATCTTATCGTGACTGGCGTCAATAATGGGGTAAGTTGGTACGAAGAAAACAACAGTTTTAGTGCGGACTATAATGAAACAATAACACTTGGACCCTACTTAATTGCTGACGGTAATTTAGTATTGAATCTTATAGATATAGACAATTCTGATTGTAGCATTGATCTTTTAGTAGAAGCCCCGGCTTCTTGTTCGTCTCCTTGCGAAATTGTATTGAATTCGTTGACAGTTGGTCCTTGTCAAGATAACAACACGGGAAACATTACAACAGATGATGTATTTGATTTAGAATTTGAGATCGTTGTAAATCTTGGCACGACTAATCAATTTCAAATTGAAATTGACGGAGTGCAATATGGACCATTTATGTATGGTAGTGTGATTACTATTCCTAATCTTCCAGCTGATGGTAACACATATACTGCCTCTGTTGTAGATATTACTTTTGGTCAATGTACAACAAGCTTTGAGTATACTGCACCCGTCCCCTGTTCTTCTTGTGACCAAAGTGTCGAGGCGGGGATGGATGTCATTTTAGATTGCAACCAAACCAGTACTCAATTAGTGGCTGTTCCTTCAGAAGCTGGTGCACAGTTTGAATGGACAGGGCCAAACTTTTTCTTTTCGGACGAAGCGGACCCAGAGGTAGGCGCCCCAGGAGTATATACCGTTATAGCCAGTTTTGATGATGGATGTACTGCCTTGGATTCAGTAGAAGTTTCAGTAGATGATGCCGTTCCCGTATCCAATGCTGGTCCTGATTTATTCTTGACCTGCGTCGTAGAGGATGTTCTCGTCGAGGCCATAATTACAAACACCGAAAACATATTGATTGAATGGACTGATGCACAAGGAAATCTCATTACGAATAACAATTCATTTTTAGCGGATAGTCTTGGTAGTTATTATTTACAGCTAACGGATACCATAAACAATTGCTCCTCCGCATTGGATGAAATGCAAATTTTAGACAATACTGACGAACCCATCGCTATTATTTATGCCGATCCGACAAATGTCATTGACTGTACCGTCGAAGAAGTTTCCCTCAGCAATGAAATGGAAGAAAATGTGGTGTACACTTGGCTCTTCGACAACGTAGTCGTAAGCGGCGAAAACATTGTAGTTACCCAACAAGGAACAGTACAAATTATAGCCCTTGACACTATTAATGGATGTGAAAATGAGGCCTTTTTAGATATTACCGATGTGGAAGACTACCCTATTGTAGCTATTGATGCAGTAGACACATTAGACTGTGTGAACGATATTGTAAATATTACGGCTTCAGGATCGCAAACTGGTGTAGACATCATATATGAGTGGTTGGACATTAACAATAATGTCTTAGGTAATAGTATAGATCTAGATGTCACAAGTGGCGGTACATATTATCTACAACTCACGGATACATTAAATGGATGTAGTAACATAGATTCTGTCATGGTTGAAAGCTTTATCGAACTTCCGTCTATTGAGGCAGGAGAGGATCAGTTTTTAGATTGTGGAGAGTCCTCAACCGTTTTATTGGCGATCGTAGATGGCAACCTAAACGATTTTGATATCAATTGGAGCACAGATACGGGGACCATTCTTTCGGGTCAATCTGGTCTCATGCCCATGGTCGAAGGATCTGGATTGTACATTCTAAATGTCTTCAATACGATTACGAGTTGCGAAAGCACGGATACCGTATTCGTCTCAACTATTGAAGATGTGCCAGAGGCTTCTCTTTTAAGTAACATTGATGAATCTTGCCAGGGTGATGGAAATGGAATATTGATTATTGAAAATGTAGTTGGTGGTACACCGCCGTATATGTATAGTCTCGATGGTCAAAACTTCCAAAATAATGACAGCTTCGAAAATCTTGATCCTGGTAATTATTCAGTTTTCATTATTGATGCCAATGGTTGTGGTATCGACACAAGTGCTGTGATACTTGAGGGTGGTTTTGTGGATTTAAATGTGGAAGCAGAGATCACTTTAAATCAAGGAGAAACAACACAGGTGTTTGTCGATGTAAACATACCTCAAGAACTTATAGACAATATAGAATGGTCACCATCTAATGGACTTGATTGTTCGGATTGCTTAGATCCAATAGTTACTGGAGAAAGTGATCAGATATATACCGTTACTGTAACCGATGTAAATGGCTGTACAGACATCGCCAGCTTTGCTTTAACTGTTCCCACATTCGAAGTGATTCCTGATGTTTATATCCCTAATGTTTTCTCACCTAATGGTGACAATAACGGCAATGATCTTTTTACCCTTTACGGGAATGAAAATGTAGAACGTATCAACGAAATGTATATTTTCGATCGATGGGGCGAACTTGTTTTCCAGACCTTTGATATACCGCCTAATGATCCTAGTTTTGGTTGGGATGGTCACTTTAAAAACGAACCTGTCGAACAAGGGGTCTATGTCTATCTATTTAATGTGAAATATGTAGACCAACGTGTAGAGGATATCTCTGGGGATGTCACTGTTCTGAGATAATTAGGAGATTCGAGCCGAATTCATGATATTGCCTTATGCTTTTTCCTAATAGACTTTCGTCAATGTTATTATGTTTTCTTTTCATCTTATTGGGATGTAAATCTGAGAAGACTCATCAGATTAATTTAGAGGAGATACCCTACAAGGAAATTGAAAATGAGGTAGGAGGTCTCACATCCAACGACCAAAAGAAAGCCTTCCTACAACAGATCAATGATCTAGATCAAGAGGTTAGAATTCGATCTAATGAAGTTGTAAAAAATCATGGTTACGATTCAGAAGATAATTTTAAGGTCACCGAAGAAATGATCAATATTGATCGAATTAACCTAGCAAAGATTGAAGCGTATTTAAAACTATATGGATATCCAAAAATTGATTCGGTAGGAGGCGAAGCCGCTTCAACAGCATGGCTCGTTATCCATCATGCATCCTCTATCGAAGTTAGAGAAAAGCATTTTGATACTTTTTACAAAGCATACAAATCAGGGGATTTAGAAGGCGGTCAATTTACTTTCTACCTAAATCGATTTTATGAAATGAAAAAGGGTGAACGCATGGATATCGTCGGAGCCTTTACGGAAGAGTTTGAAATAGATACTTTGTTGCGGTCTATGGATTTATTAAAAGAAGCTCCTTAAAATAAAAAACAAGTTATGACGAACTTTTTGTATGGATTAAGTTGTACCCTTTTATTTGTGGCTACATTAATAATGATTTCTTCTTGTAATAGTGATCAAGAAGAATCAGAGTGTCTTCTATGTGAGTGCTGTAACACATCGCATACAAACACAGGTCTATCTATGGGCATAAATTATTATGTCCCAAATATTTTTTCCCCTAATTCTGATGGGGTCAATGATTACTTTGGTGTTTATCCCAAGGATGAGTTAGAATCCGTTGGATTTAGCATATTCAAAGAAAACAATTTGATAGCTTTCCAGGATTCTTCTACAAACCAAAAGTATTGGTTTGGTATTAAGAACAATGACAATGGAGAAATCCATGAAGGCCTTTTTACGTATGAATTCTATGTTCAATCCTCGCAAGGAAATGATACCATTCGCGGTACTGCATGTGCATTTATTTGCATCCCTGAAGAAGGTGATGAGCCAGATTTTTTTAGTTGTTCTTGGCCTACACAACATGATGGCGATGGAGGTTTTGACCCAGGTCTTAGCTCAAGTGAAATCCCCGAAAACTGTCCCTAATGATCGTGCGCAAATTCGAAGAAACTCAAAAATTTAACCAGTGGTGGTTGTGGTTGTTATTATTTGTATGCTCTGCTCCAGCATTTTATGCGCTATTTCGGCTTGATCATAAAGAACAAACTTTAGCCACAATTTTAGTTTTATTAGCCCTTGTAATTACTCCAATATTGTTATTTGTCGTCATTAAAATGGATACCACGATTACTAAAGAATCTATTAATCTTCGATTTAGACCATTTGTATCTAGAAGCTATAAGTGGGTGGATGTAGAATCTGTGGAAGTAATCAATTATGGATTTGTCGGAGGATGGGGAATTCGTATGGGCACGAAGTACGGTACCGTCTACAATGTACGTGGAAAAATGGGCTTACACGTCGTTTTGAAATCTGGAAAGACATTCGTGGTAGGGACACAAAAAGAAAAAGAATTAGCAAATTTCCTAAATAATCTCAATGCCTATAATCTAGAGCAGAAATCTCTCGGTATATAACTATAAAACATGACGAAACAAATAACACTTCTTTTCATTGTATTTCTATTTTCTTGTTCGACCAAAAACGAGACAGTAAAACCGACACCTCGGATCCAAAAAATAATTACGCACGACTATACGGTAAAATGGACTGATGGCATACCAGAGCGAGATTCGTTGATGAACTGTTTTGGATGTAATCAAGCCATCGTTTACGATACTAATGGCATTGAAACAGAAACGCGGTTTTATAAAAAAGATATGATTAAAGTCTATGGTACTGATTTTTATCTCAGGAACCCAGAAGGATTAAAAACTGGATCTAGATATTTTGAAGAGGGCGAACTTATCACAGAGTATAGATACTCATACGACAGTTTAAAAAGATTAACACAAACATTGGCCTACGAGCCAAAAAGCAATACCCTACTCTATGGATCGGTCCAATATTATGATAATGAAAACAGACCCTATAAGACGGCCAACTTAAACAAGGATGCCGTCATCCAACAATACTTCATTCGAGAGTATAACGAAAATGGAATTGCCATTATGGAAAACATTACTGACCTTAAAGGCAATCCCACATTTAGAATCTCTTACGAATATCGACCTAAAGCCGATAGTAATTGGGTTGAGCAATTAGTTTATTATAATGACTCTTTGTCAGTGATTAAATGGCGTGAATCCATTTATTATAGAGACTCTATTTAAGTTTGATTACTTTAATTGGTTTCGTCAATTGATCTTTAGAACTCAAGGTATAGACACCTGGCAATAGATCCAAAGCTTCCACCGATTGACCTTGAGTCAATTTTAATTGCTTAACTATTTTTCCTTGTACATCGTACAACATGTAACTACCCGTTTGATTTACAAAAAAGGTTTCTCGGAACGGATTTGGAAATACGGAGAAACTCGATGCAGAAAGTTCTCGATTAACACTGACTATATGCGAATAGCTAAATGACCCGTCCCGATCCACCATCTTAAGTCTGTAATAATGTCTTTGGTCTGTTAGTGTTCTATCAAAATAGTTATAGTCTAAAGATTCGTTACTGTAAAACGCCGCATCTACAATTCCTATTGAAGTCCATTGTGAATTATCAGTTCGAGATTGAATTTCGAAAAAGTCAGAATTTTCTTCGGACCACGTAGACCATGAAAGCTCATTATATTCATCTTTGGCGGAAGCATCAAATCCAACCAATTCCACGGGAACTACGGTCGACTTCAATTCGATAAAAACTTCATCATTTACGTAATCATACTCTATATCCCAATACCAAACTGGGTTTCCCGTTGGCGGAAATCCGATGATCCCAAAGTTGCCCGTTAACTCCCCGTCTGCTCTAGCGACAAGAAACTTATCTCCTAAAGACGGTACAAAGCCATCTATCAAAACGAAGTCGACATCCATATCGCCGAGATGAAGATTAACAGGTGAATTAAGAAGGTATTCTCTGGCTTCGAGAATATCATGACCGCCAGCAGCACCAGGACCAGCATTACCTGCGATTTCCATTTCGGCGTATTTACCACTCAAATCAGAATATTCTTCGAAAACCATAATCCCTGGTGAATTTCCTGGCTTATAAGTTCCTCCTGAAATTGTACCGAAAATTCTCAGTGAACCATTTCCTCTTATTTCACCACCTGTGTTGTTAAAATCAGATGGAAAACTTGATACATCCAACACGAGTTGTTCATCTAAGGATTCGGCTATTATAGTTCCTGAATTGACTAAGTTCCCTACTAAATAAATGGCAGCATGTTCTATATCATTAACAATTGTAGTGCCCGTATTAGTAAAGGTCGTGTTTAAGAAAACGCGTATTCCTGATGACTCTATATAGCTGTTAGGATTCGTTGGATGATCTATTTGTAAAAATCCTTTATTAATGACATCTGACCGAAAATCAACGACATAAGTTCCTGGACTTCCAGTTATGGTCGAGCTGGCGTAAATGTTTCCTGAGCTTTCATTTACGAAATCGGCGTTAAAGTCTATTTCAAAAGTAAAATTCTCATTACCTGTGATATTCATTGTTCCGTAATTCCTGAACAAACCATCGATTTCTGCCGCTCTTGAAGTTATTTGAGAAGAGGTACTCGTGGAATTTATGGTTCCATAATTATCCACAGTCGAGTTAAAGTGTAGATGAAATTTATCTACATCTACTAATGAACCTGTCCCGGCGACAATATTAATCTCCGCACTGGCATTATTTACAATTTGCACATTTGTGACTGCCCCCGAAACATCAAAAGAAGCCGTTTCTATGTATCCCGAATTTATTAGTTGACCATTCGTCACGGTAAGAATAGAAGTTGATGTTTGTGCAAGAGTCAAACTGCCTTTGACATTAAACACTACTGAAAGGTCGTTTAACGTCAGAGAATTAATAGTATGCGTCCCTGTCAATTCTATTGTTGCTGCACTTGTCAAGAATACATCATGAGCAGATGTCGGAACAAGATCGAGTGACCAGTTGTCCGCGTCGGTCCAGTTTGTTCCGTCGCCATCACCAGTCCATGTATTAGTTTGAGCAAAGCTCGTAACGGATAAGAAAATACATAAGTAGATAAAAAGTAAAAATCGTTGCATCTTAATTGGTTTTGAATTATGATGCAAGAATGCTCCATATACAGAGCTTAAACTACACCCATATGGGTAATTCTTATTTAAAGTGTGATTTCTCCAACAAATAACCAAGCAGGATTTCCTTCTCCTTGGCCTGACTTTATGGTACCATGATTACGTGCGCGCACACGTAAATATCTTGTACTAATGGTGCGAAGTGGCAATTCGACAAGCATGTATTTATTCTCTGATTTTTCAATTTTTTGTTGAAATACAGGAACATAATGTTCATTATCAGCGCTGGCCTCTACTAAAATTTCACGAGGAGGATAAATCCATGAATCCGGAGAATTAAAAAATTCGATAGAGCCATAATTTAGGGATTCGACATCTCCAAGGTCTATAGTAGCTACCATATCTTTACCATCAAAGCCTAGCCACTCTTTACCGGAGTATGCTTTTGGGTTAGTAGGTATTCCGTTTATTAATGTAGTAGCCCCATAGCCTTCATACTTAGAATGGGGTTCATATTTTAAATTTATACTTTGTCCAAAAGCTGCATTATCGGATGTGGTTATAGAATATTCTTTTCCTTTGTTTTGACCATTTTTACGCCATTGAAAAGAGTACCTAGAACCACTTTCCAACGCATATTCGTCTTTAACAACATAGACTCCAGAAGAATCGAGAAGCCCTAGTTTGCATCCGGGAGGAGTGAATTCGGGTTTAACCATGATTTGCCCTTGATTATTGGTGCTCATGTCTAATTCTAAACTATAGAGATGATTGGCCATTTGGACATTGTTCTTAGCCCAAAATTCAATGTGCGTTTCCAGACGTTGCAAAAACTCGTTATAATTTCGATTTTCTGGATAGGTCCACAAAATCTCAGATAAAGCTAAAGCCCTTGGGAAGGCCATGTATATCACCTGATCGAAGTCAGGCATATATTCGGTCCAAACATTTCCTTGAGCACCAATGATATATTTGGCGAAAGCCGAATCTAAATCTTCAGGAATTGGGTCAAAATTATATACCTTATCTAAAGGAAGAAATCCACCTATCGCCAGTGGCTCATCCTTGTCAGTCGATTGATAATAATCAAAATAACAATGACTTGTAGGTGTCATAATTACTTCATGTTGATCTGATGCTGCCTCAATACCGCCGTCATATCCTCTCCAAGACATAACCGTCGCATCTTTAGCTAATCCGCCTTCTAAAATCTCATCCCATCCAATAATTCGTTTGCCTTTGGAATTTATGTAGGTCTCCATCCTTTGGATAAAATAGCTCTGTAAACCGTGCTCGTCATCTAAATTAAGTTCACTAATTAATTTCTGACAAAAGCTACTTTCTCTCCATCTAGTTTTGGGACATTCATCTCCACCTATGTGAATGTAGGGTCCAGGAAATAAATCAACCACCTCATCGATAACCGATCTTAAAAATTCAAAAGTTTTTTCAGTGGGACAATACACATCTTCAAAAACACCCCACTTTGTTCCGACCTCAAAGGGACCATCGGTGCATGCCAACTCTGGATACGCCGCAAGTGCTGCTAAAGAATGTCCAGGCATTTCAATTTCTGGAACAATGGTTATTCCACGTAAAGTAGCATATTTAACGACTTCTCGAATTTCATCTTGCGTATAAAAACCACCATACTCTTTTCCATCAAATTGTTGAGGTTGATCCGTATAATGTCCGATCAATGTTTCTTTTCTATATGCCGCTATTTCTTGAAGCTTGGGATATTTTTTGATTTCTATTCTCCATCCTTGATCTTCTGTTAAATGCCAGTGGAAATAATTAAACTTATAAAATGCCAAAAGATCGATGTACTGCTTAACAGATTCTACGGAAAAAAAATGTCTAGCCACATCTAAATGCATACCGCGATACGAAAACTTCGGAACATCATTTATTTGTACACACGGAATGGTCTGGCCATCCCTCATTCTTAATTGGTCAATGGTAGATAAGGCATGCATAAAACCTTGTGTCCCTTTTGCCTTCACATCAATCTTAGAAGACGCAACCTCCAATTCGTATTGGCCATCTATCATTGTCGTATCGAATGAAAATACAACGCTAGCTTTTGACTTTTCATCCGTTTCAACAAATCCCAATCCTGTCATTCGGTAACGTAGACTTTCTCGATCTATACCACTGTAATAGTATGTCCGTTCGTCTTTAACATCAAATATTCCTGGCTTCTGAATAACTTTTGTAGGTCTCGGAATTAAGGAGATTTCAGCGACTGGTTCGGATTCACACGAACAAAAAATTATAAAAACAAGGTTGAAAAAAAATAGATAAGAAAGTGTCCTCTTCATATCTATTAAGATACTGGTTCGTATCCTAATTCAGCGGCTTTTTTAAGGAGGAATTCGAAGGCAGAATTATAATTATTAGGTATGTGCCCATCTAAAATAGCTTCACGTATGGCCGTTTTTAATACACCTACTTCACGACCCGGTGCTAATTTAAAGGTGTTCATTATAACTTCTCCCGTAATTGGGGGTTGCCAATTTCTAATACGATCACGTTCTTCTAACTCTAAAAGTTTCTCCTGGACCATCTCGTAATTTCTAAGGTAGCGTTGGACCTTCTGATTATTTTTTGAGGTGATATCTGCTTTGCAAAGAGTCATTAAATCCTCGAGATCTTCACCTGCATCAAATAACAGTCGACGAATGGCAGAATCCGTTATATTATCCTTTGTCAAGCTAATTGGACGTAAGTGAAGTCTAACAAGTTTCTGGACGAATTTCATTTTATGATCCAAAGGCAACTTCATACGTCTGAATATTTTCGGAACCATCACAGCACCTAGGGCTTCATGACCGTGAAAAGTCCACCCTTGTTTCGGATGAAATCTTTTAGTGGCTGGTTTAGCAATATCATGTAATAAAGCCGCCCATCTTAGCCATAAGTTGTCACTCACTTTTGCGACATTATCTAAGACTTGTAAGGTATGATAAAAGTTATCCTTATGGCCGATTCCTTCACGCAGTTCGACACCTTTAAGGCGAACCAACTCTGGGAAAATGACTTCGAGCATTCCCGTTTCTTCAAGAAGTTTTATACCCATTGAAGGTGTCGCAGTACCCATTATTTTGTTAAACTCCCCCGTTATTCGTTCCATACTGACAATGTCCAATCTATTTCGAAACCTCGAAAGAGACTCGTAAGTATTTTGATCAATATCAAACTCTAATTGATTAGCAAATCGAATGGCGCGCATCATGCGCAGCGGATCATCCGAAAAAGTACGACCTGGATCTAGAGGCGTCTTGATCAGTTTCTCTTCTAAGTGAAATAAACCACCAAATGGATCAATGATCTCCCCATAATTATCCTCATTAAGACTTACGGCGAGGGCATTTATCGTGAAATCTCTTCTATTCTGATCATCTTCTAAGCTTCCTTCTTCTACTGATGGTTTTCTGGAATCGTGACGATAAGACTCTTTTCTAGCACCGACGAATTCGATTTCCATACCGTTATGTCGTAACATGGCAGTACCAAATCTTTTATATACAACAAGTCGTGGGATGGGTCTAAGTTTGGTAGCTATGGCTTCCGCCAATGTAATACCGCTTCCTACACAGACTACATCTAAATCCTTAGATTCTCTTCCTAAAAGACGATCACGTACGTATCCACCTACAGCATATACTGGATAGTCAAGTTCTTTGGCCGCATCGCGGATGATTTCAAAGATTTTTCGTTCGTATGATCGTATTGTAAACAGCATTAAACACTCACCAAATTTCCGTATCTCTCTTCAATCTGATTTAACACTTCAAACAAGGCTTCTGGTTCATGAAGAGTCACTAATTCTGCTCTGTATGGTTTAATTCCTGGAAAACCTTTAAAGTAATTGGTGTAATGACGTCTCATTTCGAGTACACCTAATTTAACGCCTTTCCACTCGATGGAATGCATGAGATGCTGTCTGGCGGCTGCAACACGCTCATGTATTGTCGGTGGTGGTAAAATTTCACCCGTTTTGACGTAATGTTTGATTTCACGAAAGATCCATGGATATCCAATCGACGCTCGTCCAATCATAATACCATCGACACCATACCTTTCTTTATATTCCACAGCTTTTTGAGGAGAATCTATATCTCCATTTCCAATTATAGGAATGTGGATTCTTGGATTTGCCTTAATCTTTCCGATCTCAGTCCAATCGGCCTCCCCTTTATACATTTGCTTACGCGTACGACCATGAATGGATAGAGCACGAATGCCTACATCTTGTAAGCGTTCGGCAACCTCACTAATTTTAATGGAATTGTCATCCCAGCCCAATCTTGTTTTGACTGTTACTGGTAATGAAGTAGATTTTACGATCTCCGAAGTTAATTCCACCATCTTGGGGATATCCTGAAGAATACCCGCGCCTGCCATTTTACAGACTACTTTCTTTACAGGGCAACCGTAATTTATATCCAGAACTTCTGGTTTGGCTTCTTCAACAATTTCAGCAGCACGACGCATAGACGAAATCTCAGCACCAAATATTTGTATACCTATAGGTCTTTCCTCCTCATAAATGTCCAGTTTCTGAACACTCTTCGTGGCATCTCGAATTAATCCCTCAACAGAAATAAATTCGGTATACATCATATCGCATCCCTGCTTTTTACATAAGGCACGAAATGGCGGATCACTTACATCCTCCATAGGGGCTAATAAAAGGGGGAAATCACCTAAATCTATGTCTGCTATTTTTGCCATAATATGATGCGAATTTACGGCGATTTTAAATGAATTCGATATCTATTCAGGGCTTATTAACAAGGTTTTATACCCATATGTATATTTTGACCAACTAAATAATATTCTAACTTTGCGAAGCTTTTAAACGGAGCGACTTCTGATTAGAACAATAACCGAAATTATATAATCTGCACAATCCGAATTAAACATGTTTGCAGCAATACTCGTCGTTTTTGTGATTGGCTATCTAGCCATTGTTTTCGAACATCCATTAAAACTTGATAAAACCGTTCCCGCCCTAATTATGGGTGCATTGTGTTGGGCTTTATTAGCCATCGGTTTTCATAATGGATCCTTATCAGTCATTGATTCTCACGATCATATTTTCAGTTTCGCAGGATCTCATTCGGCAGATGCTGAAGACGGATTTGTTAATTGTCTACTTCACCATTTAGGAAAAACTGCCGAAATTTTAGTTTTCTTGATTGGAGCCATGACTATTGTAGAGATAGTTGATTTACACCGAGGTTTCGAAATCCTCAAAGGATATGTCAAAACCAAGAGTAAGAAAAAACTGCTTTGGATACTCGGGATTCTATCCTTTATCCTATCAGCAATAATTGATAATCTAACTGCGACAATTGTACTCGTCACTTTACTCCGTAAAATAATACCAGACAGAACAGATCGTTTGTGGTTTGCTTCTATGGTTGTAATTGCCGCTAATGCCGGTGGTGCTTGGTCGCCTATTGGTGATGTAACGACAACGATGCTTTGGATTGGAAAAAAAGTAAGTACAGCTGGACTTGTTCAGTGGTTAATTATTCCATCGATTATATGTTTTGTAATACCTACTTTCGTAGCATCCTTCCTGAAACCATTTAAAGGCGAAATAAAAGTGGACGCTAAATCTGACTTAAAAGCCGAAAAATTACTTTCCAGCAAGTTTATGTTGTTTTTAGGTTTAGGTATGATTGTCTTTGTCCCGTTTTTCAAAACGATTACACACCTTCCACCCTATTTAGGTATGATGCTCAGTTTGGGTGTCGTATGGTTGGTTTCAGAATACATTCATCCAGAAGAAGATTTCAAAGAAGAGCGCAAACATTTGTACTCGGCCCACATGGCGCTGTCGCGTATTGAAATGTCGAGTATCTTATTCTTCTTAGGAATCTTAATGGCAGTAGCTGCTATCGAAAGTGTAACAATAGGCACAGACGGAGCCCTACGCTATGCCGCCAGAGGATTGGACAGTTTTATTCCAAATCAAGATATTGTGGTTATGCTCTTGGGTGTTGGTAGTGCCATCATTGATAATGTACCGTTAGTGGCCGCCTCTATGGGAATGTATGAAGCAGCCATGGATTCTAAGTTGTGGCATTTCATTGCTTACTCTGCAGGAACAGGTGGTAGTATGTTGATTATTGGGTCAGCGGCTGGAGTGGCTGCCATGGGTATGGAAAAAATTGACTTTATCTGGTATTTACGTAAAATCAGTTGGCTGGCCGCTTTAGGATTCTTAGCTGGTGCCATGGCCTTTTTAGGCATGTTTGCTATTATGGGATAGGCCAAGTGTAAGGGATTAGACATTAGGAGCGTAATTTCTGTATTATCTTTGTAGTACGAAAACCAACTTAATGTCTGTTGCTAAGGCGAGACTATTTATAATCATAGGAATACTTGCAAGCCTCACCGTAGGTATTGGAGAATACTTACTTCATTATTCTCCAGCGGGGATTTCTGGAGAAATATCCATGCTTTACAATGTGGAACTTTCCCGAGCTCGTTTAGGTCATTATCTTGTTGTTTTTGGAGCTCCCTTATATTTTGTAGGATACTTTGGCTTACGCCAATTATTCATTAAAACCGATAGGTTTTTAGCTAACTTAATTTTCATCCTTGGTATTCTATCCTTTAGTATTGGAGGAGTCTGGGTTTCGTCAAGATATTTTGCCGCCGTTGTTTTTCAAAAAAGTATGGCAACAAATGACTTTGAATATTTTCTTAGTCAATATGAAAGTGCGTACCAAGTTTTGGTTTGGGTTCTAAGAATTCTTGTATTAACTATCTCCGTTTGTTATGCACTACTCATACATCGAAATAAATTAGGCTTACCAAAATGGTTATCCATTTTAAATCCTGTCTTCATTCTAGGCTTTATTATTAGCACACTATTTTGGTTTCCATTACTCGGTAATCACATCGCACCTACAGCCATGAATGTGACACACTTTATCTTTTTTTCAACCTTATTATTCTCAATTCGTCAAAGATCTCTGTCATGAAAAAAGTTTTACTCATACTTCTAGCCATAGTATTATTATTAGTGGCCTTTGTCCTTTTATTTTTCTCTGCCGATGGTTCTAATCCTTATCAAAAAACGAGTTGGGGAAGATTCTCAGGAAGTTGTGATACCAAAGATTTACCCGCAGAAGATTATGGTAAGGATTATGCCTCCTGCGACCAGACAGTACCCGAGGAGGTCATCCCAAAATTTAGTGAACTGGATTTGACTTTCGTCAATGAATTCGATGGTAAAAGATCATTGCCCTTAATGGGGTCATGCTTAATAGATTTAAATAATGATGGTGTAGACGAATTATTTTTAGGCGGTGGCGTAGATCAAGACGACCAAATTTTCAAATACACAGGAGATGGATTTAAAGCTCTTTCAGAATCTTGGTCTATGGGTAAGAAAAGAACAGGAACTACCTATGGAGCAGTCTCTGTGGACCTAGACAAAAACGGTTTTACGGATTTAATTCTCAATGGAGACCAAGGAATATTTTGGTACAAAAACGATGGTAAAAATTTTACTGTGGAACGCATTTCTGTGCCTCTTAATGAAAAATCTGTACCCGCTTCTCTAAGTTTTGGTGATATAAATCACGATGGTCACTTAGATATGTTTGTTAGTGCCTATATAAAACTTGACCAGATGGAAGGTCAGACGATTTTTAAAGATTTCAATTATGGCGGATCCAGCCTACTTATGATAAATAATGGTGCAAATAAATTTGTAGATGTCACCGACAAAATGGGACTCAGTTATATTCACAATACATTCATGGGGATTTTCATAGATGTCGACATGGATGGGTATTTAGATTTAGTAGTTGCCCACGATACTGGAGAAGTACGGACATATAAAAACGAAGGTGGCAATAACTTTACAATGCAAACTAATCCAACCACTGGTAAATTTGCCTACCCAATGGGGATTGCTGTCGGCGATTACAACAACGATACGAATACGGATTTTTTCTTTTCAAATACCGGAAGCTCAGTTCCAGAATTTTTAGCCCGTGGAGATTTAGATAAAGACGATGAATTTAATCCCAAATGGATTTTATTTCAAAATAACGGTGCCTTTAGTTTTAGAGATGTAGCTACTCAAACAAAAGTGGCTGATTTCGAATTTTCGTGGGGAGCGATTTTCGAAGACTTCAATTTAGATGGATTGCAAGATCTCGTGGTCGCTGAAAATTATGTCGCATTTCCTCCACATAAACTATTTAAATTGCCATGTCGCTTTCTGGTACAAAGACCAACGAACTCTTTTTCAGCTGTTGAAGAACAAGCAGGTGTGGTCAATAAAAATTATGCTATAACACCATTATGTTCTGATTTTAACCAAGATGGGTATCCAGATCTTGTTTATGCGAATATAAATGGCGGATCAAAAGCGTATATTAATTCTGGGGGTGAGTCAAACTTTATCGCTTTTCGTTTTAAGGAAACCGCCGAAAATATTGGATCAAAAATCATCCTTACTTTAAAAGACGGAAAAACCTTGTCTGATGATTATGTCATCGGTGAAGGACTCGCTTCGGATCAAACAAGCACTTTAACTTTTGGGCTTGGACTAGATTCTGAAATCAAAAATATTCTTTGGCGAAAGCCAACAGGTCAAACAGAGACATTATCAGATTTCAATTTAAATCAAGTAAATCTAATTCGTTAGTACTGCTTTATTTGAAGTCACTGCTGTTTCTTTCAAATTCAATTTTACACATTTAAGCTATGTGATAAAAATAGGAGTGATTTGTGCTATAAATTGGTTCTAACACTAACAGAGTTCTTATAAAGACATATCAATAACCCGTTTTAATTTGAGATTTTCTTTTTTTCTCAATTCGCTTAAGATTGAAGAAAGTCACAATTAGGTATACACAACTAACAATAAACATTAAAGTAAAAAAGTCACCTTCTCGAGATGGCCAATTCCCTGGAGAAGATGTTGTTGTATAATTTATGCATGTCGCCCCAATTATTATCAAACTGATTAAGGTTACTGATTTTCCAAAATTCTCTCGAATTGAATTATTGTTTTTCTTTGAGATGGCTTTTAACATCTGAAAAAGAGCAAAAATAATTCCTATGAAAAATGTTATCCCGATAGGAGTAAGTAAAACGAGAAAATTAAATAAGAAATCTAAACACTGAGATAGACTAATATTGTCATAGATTGGATAAATGATAAAAAGAAATATTAAAGTGGTAATTGATGCCACAACAAATTCTTGTTTCATCCAAAAAGAAAGCTCTTCTCTTCTCTGTTCCGCTTCTTTGTTGTAAGCCATTCTAGATTTCGAATATTAAAATATTTAGTTTGATTTCAATTTAATTACACTAGAGCAATCTTTATCTAATTTAAACATCTAAATGCGTTAATGTCTTCAGTTTATTAACTGGCAAATACATGATGTTTTTTGTTCGCTTATGATATTTCAAAATATGTATTTTATAATTGGTGATTAATAATTATCTAAGGCATAATGTAAGGTCAACGGAAATAAGAAATCTAAACAAATGGTTGATAGTTTAGATTGAAAAAATAGTTAATCATAACAACACAGGGATAAGACTTTTGGAGATAGATGTCCATGAGGAGGATAACAATCGGATCGATTTGAGTCATCTTGAAAATGGATTTTACTTTATACAAATACTATGTAAAAATGGGATTCGGAATCATTAAAATTTATTAGGAATTAAAAAAGTAACGGGGAAATTGCCACTGCAAAAAATTGACAATACTCTATCTGCATTCAACGAATATGAATAAAAGAAGTTGATAAAAGTTAATGGCATTGACAATTTCAATAATTCTGATCGAATCGAACTTCTTAAGAGTGTTGATAGCACATTAATATTAGGTTTAGATATTCCATCGAATTAATTTCACTTTTAACAGTTGGGTGGCCAAATCAATGATTGATTAACCATCTAGAGTCTGGAAAAATTTTATCCGAGATATCTACCTGGGAATATATGTTTAATTTACACTGCAAATACAATCACTCCAACCCAAGAGTCCCGATTCGTATGCATATTTTGTTCTCACTTTGCGCC
>JAHDBE010000027.1:0-2437 GCA_020630555.1 Saprospiraceae bacterium | reverse complement strand
TATCCGAGATATCTACCTGGGAGCTAAATATATGTTTAATTTAAACTGCAAATAAAATAACCTATGTCCAACCCAAGATTCCCGATCATAATCGTATGCATATTTTTTTCTCACTTTGCAATTAGCCAAGAGACTCTAAATAATACTCATCTTATTTTTAATCCACAGGTTACTTCTAATGATTTACAACATCTAGATATTAATGGAGATGGCTTAGAAGATCTTCACATGTTAGGCCCTGGAGGTTTCGAAGCTTACATAAATAAAGGGGATTTTAATTTTTCTTCAAAAGGAATTTTCAATTTTGATATTAATCATGAAATCGTAGGTAGCGATCGATATATATTTATCGATATCGATGGAGATGGAGACAAAGACCTCATAGTATCAGGATGTTTTGAATGCGGTACCGAAGACTTACATTCTTTTGAAAATATAGATGGTACTAATTTTATTTTAAAAGGACCTGTTTTTGATACTTTTGGAAGTCTTGGAATTCCAGAATACGTAGTTTCAGATTTTGATGGTGATGGTGATGAGGATTTTGTTTTGATGTCGAATGACTTTAGTGATTTGGAGATAAGATTATTCTCTAATACTTCAAGTGGATTTGAAATTATAGATGAGAGAGTCTTAGAAGATGTTACGGTTTTTATTAGATCTACTTCCCAAGTCGATCAGAACCTAAACGGTGTAGACGAAATAATAATATCCGGAAGCGGTGGTCTATATCATGTCTATGTAGAAAATGGAGTCATAGAAGAACCTATTTTTATAGATAATGGTAAACTGGATTTTCAAGAGATAGATCAGAATCAGGATGGAAATCCTGACATTGTTTTTCATACAGGGAATAATCTCAGAGTGATGTATGGTGATGGCAATAGCTACTCAGAACCTGTTACTATTTTTACTGGAAGCAATTGCGAGAGTAGTTACCACTTATATGATTATAGACGGAACGCTCGACATTATTCATGGCTTTTGTACTGCTAGTGGCATATATTGGAAAAAAGGAACTCAGAACAATTTTGAAGATTCTCAAAATCTGACAAGAGTAGGATACCAAATTTTAGACTTTCTCGTGGTAGACATAGACAATAATGGTAATGATGATCTAGTTATCATGGGAGATGACGGATTTCTGGGATGTATAGATATAGAAAGTGATTTATTCACAAATGTAATCGCTTCATATCAGTCTATAAATCATAAGCACTCTGTAGACATAGATAATGACACAGACATCGAAATAAACATATTCCATAATAATTGGGCTGGAGTATTAGATTCAGACAATGGGATATATCAAGGTGCTACTACTCTTTACAATAATACGGTTAGAGATGCAATCAGTGATGTCTCGTACTTTGATATAGACGGAGATAGTGATAAGGATATGGTCGTGCTCTTTTCAAGCAATGCTAGTGCAGGAATAGACACTACTATGATATGGCTCGAAAACATAAATATGTCTTACGTCAATCCCAAATTGATACATGCAGATCTTCTGGATGGAGGAGCATTTACACATTTTGATTACGATCTGGATGGAGATGAGGATATTGCTATTTTTTCACTCTTCAATGACAATGAGTATCTTGAAAATAAAGGGAATGGAAATTTTGAAATAAAACAAACACTAGGTGGAACTGGGTGGAACGCCATCAATTCGGATATAGATCAAGATGGATGGATGGACATTGTGAGTTATGGTGCTTCAGGAAGGGCCTTTTACTATCGAAATAATACCCTCGGTGGTTTTGATAGTAGAAAACAAATAGGGAGCATTACTGATCCCCGTAGTTGTGCCATAGGTGATCTAAATAATGACGGCCGTCCAGAAATAGTTTGTTCAAATTTTACAGAGCTTAAGGTATATCAATATGTAAATGGAGATTTTACAGCAGCATTTGAAATATCAGGATTCTACTCTGGGCTTGCCATTGCAGATGTCAACGGTGATAATCTTGCAGATATAATATCAGGAGAAGCCTTTGGGTATTATCTGAATATGGGTAATCTTCAATTCCAGGAATTCTCAGGTACATCCGAGATTAACTATAATTCAATGGAGATTATAGACCTTAACGATGATTCTTATATTGACCTCGTTGCATTTAGTTTTGATGGTTTTGATGGTGGCGTTTTTGTATCTTATAACATTGATGAAGTTATAGAAGTTGACATGGACATGGATGGTTTCTCTAATAATGAAGATTGCGATGATTCCGATCCTGCTATTAATCCTGATGCTATTGAAATAGTCAATAACGATGTCGATGAAAACTGTGATGGAATAATAGAAATTATCGATGAGGATAATGATGGTTTTAACTCTGATGAAGACTGCAATGACGATAATCCAAATATCAATCCTGATCAAAATGAAATCAGCTATAATGGATTAGATGATGATTGCAATGATCTTACTCCA
>JAHDBE010000296.1 GCA_020630555.1 Saprospiraceae bacterium | reverse complement strand
GAGGTACAAAAAATGTACCTCTTTTTATAATTATGTTCGTATTTCAATAAATAATTGAAATTACTCTGCAGGTTTAGAGTCTCTAGGAATTAATACCTTGTGAGAAAGCTTCATTTTCCCGGATCTCTCATCGATTCCAATAATCTTTACACGAATAGGATCTCCTTCTTTAAGTACATCCTCAACTTTCTCAAGTCTTCTGTGTGCGATTTCTGAAATATGGAGTAGTCCACTCTTACCATTAAAATCTACAAAAGCTCCATAAGGCATGATTGAGGCGACTTTAGCATCATATATTTCTCCTACGCTAGGAACAAAAACAATCTTATCAATCGCCGCTTTCGCAGCATCAAGAGACTCTTTATTACTACTTGCGATGGATATAACTCCTCGATTATCTACTTCTTCGATATTAATAATTGCACCTGTACGCTCTTGCATCTCCTGAATAACTTTTCCACCTGGTCCGATAACGGCTCCAATAAAGCTCTTATCAATCGTAAACTCGATAATTCTCGGGGCGTGAGATTTCATATCGTCACGTGGTTGTTCGATTGTCTTAGCCATTTCGTTTAAGATATGGATACGACCATCTTTTGCTTGCATCAGCGCTTTCTCTAATGTCTCGTATGGAAGTCCATCGATTTTAATATCCATCTGGCATGCACAAATACCATTTTTTGTACCTGTTACTTTAAAATCCATATCTCCAAGGGCATCCTCATCACCTAAAATATCAGATAAGATCATCATATCATCCCCTTCTGCAACCATTCCCATAGCGATACCAGAAACGGGTGCTTTTACAGGAACACCAGCATCCATTAATGCTAAAGATCCGCCACATACCGTGGCCATTGAAGAAGATCCGTTAGATTCCAAAATATCCGAAACAATTCGAATGGTGTATGGATTTTCATCTGGTAAAACTTGTTTTAACGAACGCTGAGCTAAGTTTGCATGACCAACTTCACGTCTACCTGGACCTCTCATAGGCTTAATCTCACCTACTGAAAGCGCAGGGAAATTATAATGCAAAATAAACCTCTCATAATATTGATTTAAAGAGGTATCGATCATTTGCTGATCTAACTTTGTACCTAAAGTTACAGTACATAGCGACTGAGTTTCACCTCTTGTAAATATGGCAGAACCGTGCGTAGAAGGTAAATAGTCTATTTCAGTCCAGATGTCTCTAATGTCCGTAGATTTCCTTCCATCAATACGCACTCTTTCTTTAAGCATGTATTCACGGATGGTTTCTTTCTTTATTTTATCGAAATACTTTCCAGCCAAATCTCCAAACTCCTCAGCAAATTCCTCTCCTTTAGCCTCTAAAACATGCTCTTGTAAAGCATCCGCTATCTTTTTGAAGGATTCTTTTCTTTCATGCTTTGCGCTAGGATTTTGAGCAATCTCATAGATTTTAGACTTTGCAAAATCTTTTACGAAGTTGTAAACCTCTTCGTTTACTTCCTCCACTTCGACTTCTCTTTTCACCGTGGCTTTTTCTCCTACGGCTTGCGCCAAATCTAATTGAGCTTGACATTGAACCTTAATGGCTTCGTGTCCTGCTTTAATGGCTCCAATTAGGTCTTGCTCTGAACATTCTTGAGCTTCTCCTTCCACCATCATTACATTCTCCATCGTTGCCGCCACAATAATCTCTAAATCCGCCCCTTCCATTTCGGAACGTTTAGGATTTACATGGTATTCGCCATTTTTCTTGATTACTCTTACTTCTGACAAAGGACCTGCCCATGGAATGTCTGAAGTTGCTAATGCCGCGGATGCAGCTAAAGCAGCATAGGCATCTGGCATCGTTTCTTCATCGGCAGAAATTAAATTGATTAAAATCTGAGTTTCATTCATGTAACCATCAGGAAACAATGGTCTGACTGCTCTATCTACAAGACGACAGACTAAAACTTCATAATCTGAAAGTTTCGCTTCACGACGGAAGAAGTTGCCAGGAATTTTTCCTGCAGCAGCAAATTTTTCTTGATAGTCCACAGATAATGGAAAGAAACTTTGTCCTTCCCTGGCTTCTTTTGCAGATACAACGGAAGCAAATAGCATTGTTTTTCCAATGCGTACTACTACTGAACCGTGTGCCTGTGTGGCTAATTTTCCGGTTTCAATAATAACCTCTTGCCCATTTGGTAAATTAAACGAGCTCGTAATCGGATTCTTTTTTCCCATAAAAGATATGTTAAGTTCACTAGGCGAAATTGGGATGAGCGTTTTAAATCTCAGTTGTTGTCTTCGGATTCGCCGTATGAGGTAAATAAAAAAAGGCTACCCGAAGTGAGGTAGCCTTATATGTCTTACTTTCTGATACCCAGCTTATCACATAGGTCACGATATTTTTGAATATCTTTTTTTGCTATGTACTGGAGTACTCTTTTTCTTTTTCCTACAAGCGAGAGTAACGCTTTTTTGCAGGCGTGGTCTTTGTGATTTTCACGTAAGTGAGCTGATAGCTCTTTAATCCGGTAGGTAAATAACGCTACCTGACCTTCTACAGAACCTGTATTGTTGGCGCTACCGCCATATTCTGCAAAGATCTCTTGAATTTTTTCTGATGTTAAGTAACTTGCCATTTTTAAAATTTTTACCAAAAAAGATTACTGAAATTCAGTTTTAGCGAGCGCAAAGGTAATTTTTATTTTTGGTAATGACTTGGTTTTAAACGACTCTTTTTGAGTGTTAATCCACTCCGATGTTCCAACGATATCCCATATTTATATTTCCTTTTGAGTAAAATGACCATCCGCTATCATCAGTAAGAGGGCTATATTCAATAGAAAAGATTAAGGACCCCTTAGGGTTTATATCAAAATTAGTCTGTAAATAATAGTTGAACGGAAATAATCGTACACCTCCCAATAAACTTGACGCTCTGTATTTGTAGCCCAAACCCAATTTAGCAGTAGCAATACTTGGCAGGGCCAAGCCCATCTGGTAATCCAATACCATCCCATTTTCTTGAACATATGTACCTCCCCATAAAAATGATGAACCTGGAAAGACAAAATCATCAAGTAATGCCACACCGACATTCCACTCGATATAATTGCGGTGGGATTTTGAGATTGCATCTGTTTGCCCTACAGAGGCGCCACTCAAAAGGATACAAAAAAATAGAATTTGGAAGATCTTTTTAATTCTAATCATATACGAAAAAAATTTACTCGGGTGACACACTCATATTATTTATGGTTTTGGTCTCTTTTGCTCTATTCCAAAGAGCATCCATTTCATCAAGAGTCATGTCTTCTAACTTCTTGCTAGCATTGGCCTCTATAAATTCAAATCTACTTTTAAACTTTTTATTCGTTCGCTCAAGTGCAGTCTCTGGATCGACACCAATAAAACGCGCATAATTGACTAAAGAGAATAGAACATCACCAAATTCATCTTCTATTTGGTCTTGATTTTT
>JAHDBE010000295.1:2410-3462 GCA_020630555.1 Saprospiraceae bacterium | reverse complement strand
AAATGGTCAGTGGTCGGGAACATCAAGTAATTCTGGGTTAAAACATACTTCGATATTAATCTCCCCAGTTTATTTAAAAGAGGTAAACAATTTATTCGGTGAGAGAATTGAATTCATTACAAGTTATGCCAATCAAAAAAAATATACTTGGTACGGACATCTTTACAATCAGTATATTTTACTTTTAAATAAATGTTGGCCAGGCGGGGTATCTGAAACCTTTCCACTACCCTATATTCAGGATTCTGAATTTAACTACTATAGCTGTCCAACCGATCCAAACCTTCCCTTGGATGGTTTATCTTGGCAAAAGCTAGATGAAATAAAAGTTTCAAGAAATTCAATATTAACGAAAAGAATAACTTTTTCTCATAATAATAATAGTGATGAGAGATTATGTTTGAATGGATTTGATATTATCCCAGAATACGGTACTCATCCTACGCAAACCGAAAATTTCACTTTCGATTATTATAATTTTCAAAATTTACCCGGATATTTAGAAAGTAAATATGATCATTGGGGATTCTTTAATAATCAAGAATTTGATATTGATTATTCCTTACCTATATCTCAACTAGGATCTAGTCATTTTATTCAAAGACAACCAGACTTTGAATCCACATTAACAGGTATTCTAACACAAATTAATTTCCCGTACGGCGGTAAGCAAAAATTTAATTATGAGTTAAATTCTTATTCAAGATACCTCTCTAATGATCGCCAAGAATTGATTAACGAAAGTGCTTTTGCTGGGGGGCTAAGAATAAAATCTTTTGAAATACTAGATATTGATGGAGGTCTTTTGTCAAATCAAACATTCAATTATCACGACTCTGGAATACTTTCTTATAAACCTCAATATTCTTGGACAAATTGGATTTCAAGAACCAATTGGTTTCCTGATGGTGGATACAGTTGGAGTGGTTTTTCCTTGAACAATATAATCCCTTTAGGAAATCTCGATAATTATCATGTTGCTTATGGTAAGGTCTCGACAATCGAAGCCGACGGTAGTTACATCACAGAACATTTCACAACAAATGAGCAAT
>JAHDBE010000295.1:0-2400 GCA_020630555.1 Saprospiraceae bacterium | reverse complement strand
ACAAAGATGAACAAGCATATTCGAATATGAACATGTCTTTTTCGCCCTACAGTGAATTTACATCTAAGGAATTTTTGAGAGGAATTCCAATTAAAAGAGAATATTTTAAAAACAATGGAATCAAAGTAAAAGATATCACCTTTAATTACAGGGACAATATAAGAAATAGTGAAATAAGTTCTTTTGCAATTACAACCAACCCTTTATGGGGGTATGCTTGTAAAGATAATAATGTTCAAATTTACTATCAGGGCAACGCTCGTAAAATCTACTATCCTAAAGACTTCATTGTCGAATCTATCGAAACATATTACGGGGAGAACCAACAAACTTTAACCACAACTACTTCTAATACCTATGACGTAGAATTGTCTCCAGAAAACAATGAGTATAGTTACTTATCCTCAACCACCCGCTCATCAGGTGGAGCAAGTAGAAATCAATCTTTTCTGTATGCAAAAGACTTAAATCAAGGGGAGATGGTTTCTCGTAACATGGTAAGCATCCCACTTCAAACAAAAACAGAAGGCGGTTCCGGTGGTGGCAACCGTGTAGATTACCAACTCTCTGGAAACCTCATTAGACCCTCCAAATATTACACGGCCAGAAATGATGGATCTTGGAAATTAACTGCGACTCTAATCTACGACAATACAGATGTTTATCCAGATCGAATAGACTATTACAATAAGACATTAGACGAAAGCATTACCTGGGGTTCCGGTTCAGAAATCGGCTTAATTAAATCAAGGACATATGATTCTAGGACATGGACATATCTATACAAATCAGACGGTTCGAGACTGCTTGAATCCATTACCGACCCATTAGGTGTTAAACAAGAATTCGGATATGACGGTCTTTTAAGAAATGTTCTAAGTAGCTCTCGAAATGGTCAAATTCAAACCGATTATTTACTAACCTTAGACGGAATTAATGGTGGACTAAATTCATTAAGCACTACACAATCCTACCCTACGCAAAATGATTATGGATTAACCAATTTGACGACAATAAATTTGTATAACGGAATTGGTCAATTAAAAAGAAGTACCGATATCGGGCAAACTTTTTTTAATACAGATATTGAAAGATCTTATCAATATGATGGCAAATTACGTACTACTTCTGAATGTGATCCAGAAAAAGGCACATCTTGTCTCACGCACTCTTACGAAAGCTCTCCTTTAAATAGAATTAAAGCGACCTATCCTCACGGATCCAGTAAATCAATAAAATTTGTACATAATGTTGATGCTGCTTCTAATACATACCTGACTAAAACAACAGATGAAAACGGTTTGGTAACAGAGAGTTATACCGATATTTTTGGAAGAGAATTAAAAAAGATCTCAGACGTCAATGGTATCCAAGCCACAACGACTTATGAATACAATAACCGGGACCAGGTGACCAAAATTAATCCTCCAGATGGTGGAGAAAGTTACACATTTGGATATAACAATGATGGACTTATCGATAATAAAGTCATTCCGAATAAAGGAACCTACACTTACACGTATTACTCAAACGATTTGATTAGATCGGAAAATTTACCTAACGGGAAAAACCTTCATTTTACTTATGATTCTGATCACAATAGTTTTCTGAGACAAGTTAGATTAAATGGAAATATTATAAAAGAATTCACTCCTTACCACAGTGATCTTAAAACCGATTGGGTAGGTGAAGAACAAATACGGGTGACCGACGAAGATGGCAATCATTCTACGTTAAGCACTACTTACACATATGATAATTTCGGTAGAGTTCTTACAGAAAACAGGGACTTCTTCGACGGTCAATCTTCTTATTCATATTTGTATGACAACTTAGATAATCTAAGGCAGGAAAATCGTACTCATAACTTTAAAGGCCAGCAAATTAGCGTCGTTTCGAATTTTGATTATGACAAAGGTCTTAGACCGACTAATACTGAAATAGTCGTTCCGAATTTTGATCCAATTAAAACATCTCAAAAAGTATACAATTTAAACAACTGGCTATCGTACAATCTCCAAGGAGATGGTTTACAAGGGATTAATTACGGCTACAATTCTCGTGGTTGGATTACAAATATCGGAAGTGTAGATGGAACCACCTTAGTCGAAGAAGAGGATGATTGTGATCCACAACCCGAGGATTGTAAAGACGATGGTGGCACCAAGGATGAGACTAACATAGAGATTCGCTTTAATGGTTCTTTATTGGCTCAGGGCCAAAATAGTAGTGTCGAAGCTACAATTACTTCAAATGGAGCACTGAGTAACATTTCCCAAACTTATTCTAAGGTGGTCTATGGTAACAATGGTATAAATAGTAATGATCTTCCAGATATTATTTCTATTCAGACAACGACACAAAATGCACCATTAGCGATTGCTATAGCTCTTGACTCTG
>JAHDBE010000294.1 GCA_020630555.1 Saprospiraceae bacterium | reverse complement strand
TTGTTTTTCTTTATCTCCTCAATGGATTGATATGAGAGACTACATCTATTTTTTCCTCCTGATATTTTACTCTTTTTGGGCTCAGGGCCAAAAAACTAGCGACCTCGAAATACGTATTCATAGTCATAACGATTATGAACAAGACATTCCTCTTTATGGTGCATTAGTGCATGGAGCGAGTAGCATTGAAGTGGATATCGTTAGACATGGAGAAAGGTTAGTTGTAAGCCATGATGACAAACATCTTGATAACAAACCAGACTTGCGATGGTCCTATCTCGAACCTCTAGCTCTTTACATCCGTCGTTTCAGAAAATTGAAAAAGGATAGTTCCGTAATATGGTTAATGATCGATTTAAAGGAATATAATTCGGAGATATTAGATCAACTTGATTTTACGTTGAATTGTTATCCTGACATTTTTTATCGCCATGATCGAAAAGAAGAATGGCGTCCGGTGAAAGCTATAATTAGTGGCGACTATGATCGAAAAGATCTATATAAAAAATCAAGATATCCTTATTTTTTTCTAGATGGTCGACGTGAGAATTTATCCAAAGGATTTGACGCATTTTATATGCCCCTGATAAGTGCCAACTTTAAAGATCTGGCTAACTACAAAGGAGGTGGGAGATTAAATCGAGAATCATCAAGAAAGATTTATCCTTTGGTTCAAAAATGCCGTCAAGAAAATAAGTATCTCAGATTTTGGAATACAGATGATAACGAACGATTATGGCGCATTTTACTTAGCTCCAAATTGAGAATTCTAGGAACCGATGATCCAAAAATGTTAAATGAGTTTATTAAAAATCCATCACACCGAAAATTAGTTCGCTAATAAGGATCCACATCAATATTAACACGTACAGATTTAAAACCGGGAGCACTCTGAAGTTTATGCTTTGATTCTAATATTTTGGCTTTCGCCAAATCAATAACAGACTGCTTCTTCTCAAGTTTAACAAGGATACGCTGTAGATAAAATCCCCGAATTCGAGCAATACCTGGTTCGCTCGGACCAATAATTCGGTTCTTTAAATATTGACGTAAGTCAGAGGATAAATAATTAGCTGCATCAAAAACAGTTTTTGCTTGCTTATGCTTTAGTGTAATCTCTACCATCCTAAAATGCGGTGGATAAATAAAGCTCTTTCGCTCTTTCATTTCTCGTTGGAAAAATCGAGGAAAATTATAACTGACCGTTTCTAAAATTATGGGATGGGTTGGTTGAAATGTCTGTAAAATAACTCGACCTTTTTTCTGACGCCTTCCTGCCCTTCCCGCAACCTGTGTAAATAATTGGAATGCCCGCTCATGCGCTCTAAAATCTGGAAACTGGATCATCGAGTCCGCATTTAATATTCCGACTAATCCTATATTATCAAAATCAAGGCCCTTAGTAATCATCTGAGTACCGACTAAAATATCTATCTCTCGATCCTCAAAACGATGTATGATGTCCTGCATCGCATTTTTGGTATTTGCTGTATCATAATCCATACGCGCTGCTTTGGCCGAGGGAAACAATTCCTGAATAACATGTTCTATTTTTTCAGTACCAAATCCTCTTTTTACCAACTCTGTATGACCGCATGATGGGCAACTGCTTGGTATTTGTTCTCGATACCCGCAGTAATGGCATCGAAGTTCCGATCTAAACTGATGATATGTTAAGCTCACATCACAATTTCCGCATTCAGAGACCCACTCGCACTGCGTGCATTGAATCGTTGGAGAAAATCCACGCCGATTTTGAAACAACAAGACTTGCTCGTCTTTAGCAAGGGCGTCTTCGATGGCTTCTCGAAGAGGCTTGCTTACAAACTCATACATCTGTCCTGACCGATATTGTAGCTTTAAATCTACCACCTCAATTTCTGGTAATTGCACATTGCCGTACCTCTCTGTCATACTTACTAGGCCGTACTTTTGAGAGAGGGCATTATTATAGCTTTCTAAACTGGGTGTCGCGGTACCAAGTACTACCTTTGCGCCATGTAATCCTGCCAAGTAAACAGCAGTATCTCGACCATTATATCTTGGGTTAGGATCATTTTGTTTAAAAGAAGGATCATGCTCTTCGTCGATAATAATCAAACCCAAATCTTGGAAAGGCATAAATAAACTACTACGTGCACCGAGAATAATCGGTTTACCTTCATAACACGACTTCCATAATTCAACGCGCTGATGATTATTTAATTTACTGTGATAAAGACCAATCTGATTACCAAAAACCTCTGAAAGACGATTGACAACCTGGGTTGTTAAAGCAATTTCGGGTAACAAATATAAAATCTGTCTTTCCTGCTCTAAACACTCACGGATTAGTTCCATATATACTCGGGTCTTACCACTACCTGTCACCCCATGCAACAAGACATGTTTACCCTCTGCAAAATGAGAGTTAATCCCAATTAGTGCCTTTTCTTGAGCTGGACTAAGTGGACTCATTTCGGTCGTGGGTCCCTCTTTAATTTCTGGAATCCGACTGACTACTTCTTTTCGAATGTCTATAATTTCTTTCTTCTCTAAAGCTTTAAATACTGAGCTATCAACCCCAAGTTCGTTCGTGATTTCTGACGCTCGTAAACTTGTCACCCCATTTTTAAACTTCTGATAAAGTAATAAAATGGTCTTCGTTTGTTTTTCTGAGCGTGCACATAAATCCAATGCCGTGGTTAATAAATCTGGATTTTCTAGGTAAGTCTCTTGAAGAGAAATGAAGCTTTTTTTCTTTTCCTTGTAGCGCGCTTTTAATTCTTCTTTGACATACACAATTAACTTATCAACCAGGCTCTTAATAACGGGATAGACCGTTTTCTTATCCAATATCTTACGAATCTCGTCGATCCTTAATTCTCCCTGTATCGTTAAAGCTTCGGTGACCAGAAACTCATCATCATTTAACTCCTGAAAGTCTATTTCCTCAGAATTATGTAACACAACGATTGTTTCCGAAGTCAATTTCATACCTGAGGGTAAGGCCACATTCATGACTTCCCCCATGGACGCGCTATAATATTTCGTTATCCATTTCCAAAGTTCGTATTGCTTAGTTGTAATTATCGGTAATTGATCGATTACCGATATGATTTTCCTAGTCTTGTATTCTATCTGTACATCTTCATGTAATTCGACTACTAACGCGGCATAAAGTTTATTGCGCAAGGGTACTTCCACTCGTATTCCAAATTGGATTTCATCAGCCAATTTATTAGGAATTTCATACGTATAGTTGTTTGGTAATGCGAGGGGCAATACAACGGTAACATACTTTATTTGGGGTTTCTTTTCCAAGGGAGGTAAAGTTAGGGAGAAAGTGTTAAGTAACTGGTATTAAGTTGTTTATACTTAAAACAAACTTAATGAAAGAATTATATTTTCACTATATTCGATAGTTACCTAAAAATACTTTTTACTGCCCGATTGATAGTTAAAAATCAGGTATGTAAATTTTTAAAAGCAGGACTCC
>JAHDBE010000293.1 GCA_020630555.1 Saprospiraceae bacterium | reverse complement strand
CCGCAGCAACAGGAAGTTGTTAGTTCGAATGTCTCTGTCGATTTTACTGAGAGTAGCGGATATATAATTTCTACTGACGTACGCGACAATGGAGTTTTTGATACAGATATGTATGCCGTTAAACTAGATGAAAATGGTGAGCAAGTCTGGGAGCGTCGGTTTAATTCTGCGTCTTCAAGCGCGAGCGCCGAAACTTTAGTCACTGATCCAAACGGGGGTTATGTGCTCGCGGGTAGAGATAATGAACAGAGTTCTCTGCGTAAAATAAATACAAATGGAAGCGAAGAATGGTTAAGCACAGTCGGAAATGGTGAGGTAGATCAGATCGAACTTGCGACGAGCTCAGGATATGTCGCTTTACACGGTAATGGTATGTTTACACAAGTCGATATTAATGGTAACATCTTATTAGAGCGTGATCTACCAAGTCAAGATTTTAATCCGGGTTCTTTTATCAATACCTCAGATGGCGGATATCTATTTTTAGGTGGAGGTGGAAATTATCCTGTCGCTTTATATAAAATGGATTCAAATGGTAATCAGACGTGGTTAAAAGGCATATCCTTAGAATCAGGAGTTAATGGAAAGGCAGTTGTCCAAAAATCAGATGGTGAATTTATTGTTTACGCTACTCGATTTACTGACGAGAACTTTTTAGCCAATGAACTCATAGCGTATCGCTGTGATAGCCAAGGCAATCTTTTATCAGAATTTACTATTTGTTCCGTTGAAAACACAGCTTATCTAGTTAACCAAGTTACCGCAAGTAATAATGGATATTATCTTACAGGAGCAAAAACTAATACAGATCCAATCTCTCCTAGTGATGTCTTAGTCATGAAACTTAACAATCAAGGCCAACTCATCTGGGAGAAAACTTATGGTACCATTCAAAGCGATACTGGATCTGAAATTCTGGCCACTGATGATGGTGGTTTTTTCGTTGCAGGCTTTACAGATTCGGATCTATATATAATTAAAGGAGATTCTGAGGGAAATGTCGAATGAGATATGACTTTGAGAGTTTACAAAAGAGGCGTGTGTCGACATACGCCTCTTTTTCTTTTGCACTTATTAATTCTACAAACTATCTTATTGTATAATTCGACTAAATATGGAAAAAGGACTCCTAGAAAAGACGGGTAAAGATTTAAACCACTGGATAACTGTAGTGCATAAATCTGGGATTGAAAAACATAAAGCCATTATTGACTTTTTAAAATCCGAACATGGGTTTACATATGGATTTGCCAATTTCGTGGCCCACAAATCCAAGAAATCAGATGCTGAATCTTTGTCCGCTAAAGTCGACCTTATAGATCAGCAATACACAGGAAGAGAAAATTTAAAAGCTATTTATAAACTAATATTAATTCACGTAAAGAGTTTAGGTGAAGACGTCAAAATAGTACCAAAAAAAACCAGCGTTAGTTGTATTCGAAAAAAACAATTCGCACTGATCAAACCAGCTACCAAAACCAGAGTTGATCTCGGTTTAAAAATTAAAGATCAAGAACCTGTAGGTGTTTTGGAAAACTCAGGTCCCTTTGGAACAATGTGTACTCACAGAATTCAGTTGAGAAGCGAAGCTGACGTCACAGAGGACGTCAAAAACTGGATCACATTAGCGTATTCTAAAAATGTATAAATGAAAAATTTCTTTATTCTCGTTTCATTCGTTTTTCTAAGTTTCGGACTTGCAGCTCAGGATGGCAAAGAATTTAAAACACAATTAAACAATCCGATTCCTGAATTTGAATTTACTCCGTTGGATTCCGAAAAGATCCATATTAAAGATTACCAAGGCAAAGTAGTATTACTCAATTTTTATGCGAGTTGGTGTGGGCCATGTCGAAGAGAAATGCCGGTTTTGGACAAAGCGTTAAAAAACGAAAAGGATCTCATTATATTGGCCATAGCTAGAGGGGAAGACGTATCAAAAGTCCGTGAATTTAAAGATGAGCATAATTACAGCTTTGTATTTGCTCCAGATCAAGACAAATCAGTGTATCAGCTATTCGCCGACAAGTATATTCCAAGAAACTTAGTAATTAATAAAGAAGGTCAAATAATATATCAGAGTACGGGTTACGATGTCGAGAAGCTCAACTCAATGATAGATCTAATCAAAAAGGAATTAAAATAAAAAAGGTCTACGGAAACCCCAATGAACCGCAGACCTTTTTGCTACCCTCCTTTGAGGGTATCATGTTTTTTACAATATTCTTTAGACGGTCAAAAAAAACACTGTCACAGATTTAAATGTTAAAGTTTTATCGATATTGTAGAGAGGTAAAATATGGCGTTCAAATCAAATACCATTTCAAGTACATTTACGACTAATCTCCCAGGAGATTCAAATCTGAATAATCATAGAAGACAGGTGTTTGAAGCGTGTTATTCTTACGTTTTCCCTAAAAAACCAGCCCTAGCTAGCTGGATTCATTTTAATCAAGATTTAGCTAGCGAACTTGGAGTAGAAGATGACCAAGAATCATTACTTCCGTTCCTAAGTGGTGAGATAATTTTGAAAAACACAGAACCCTATGCGATGTGTTATGGTGGTCATCAATTTGGACATTGGGCGGGACAATTGGGTGATGGACGGGCCATAAATCTCTTTGACGTAAGTCAAAATGAAAAAAAATATACACTCCAACTTAAAGGAGCAGGTCCTACCCCCTATTCCAGATCAGCCGATGGATTAGCCGTTTTAAGATCTTCCATCCGCGAACATTTATGTAGCGAAGCCATGCATCATTTGGGAGTGCCCACAACACGTAGCTTGTCTTTAATTTCATCAGGAGATGAGGTTTTACGGGATGTCATGTATGATGGCAATTCGGCGTATGAAAAAGGAGCCATTGTTTGTCGAGTTTCTCCAAGTTTTATTCGATTTGGAAACTTCGAAATATTTGCTCATCGCGGAGATAAGGAGCGGCTTAAGACACTAGCCGATTTTACAATAAAACAATACTTTAAGGAGATAAGATCTACTGGAAAAACTAAATATTTAGATTTTCTTGATCATGTAGTGAGAAGCACAGCGACGATGGTTGCCGAATGGCAGCGGGTTGGTTTTGTGCATGGTGTCATGAATACGGATAACATGTCAATTCTTGGATTAACCATAGATTATGGTCCCTATGGATGGTTGGAAGGATACGATCCTAACTGGACGCCAAATACAACGGACCGTCAAAATAGGCGATACCGATTTGGTCATCAACCGCAGATTGCATTTTGGAATTTGTATCAACTAGCTAATGCGCTTTATCTATTAATTGATGAGGCTAAACCTCTTGAGGACGTTTTAGATCATTATCGTTCGGCTTTCGCCAATGCGTATTTAGATAAAATGCATCAAAAGATTGGGTTGGATTGGAAAAAGAAAGATCATCGAAGTCTTCTGACAGATCTTGAAAAACTACTCCCTGAAATCGAAACAGATATGACTATTTTTTATCGCAACTTATCTGATTT
>JAHDBE010000292.1 GCA_020630555.1 Saprospiraceae bacterium | reverse complement strand
TTATCAATACAGCGTTGATGGAGCTAATTTCCAAGCTGGGAATGAGTTTACAAATATGGCTGGTGGTACATACGTGGTAACTATTATTGACGCCAATGGTTGTGAAACCACGACATCTGTAGAAGTAGAATTACGGGAAGTTGCAGACAATTTTGACATCTTTGACGTAAGTCTATATCCAAATCCAAATGATGGTCAATTTACAGTCGTATATAGTTCGAATGGACCACAGGCACTAGAATTTAGAACCTACGATGCTATAGGACAGTTAATAGGAATTGTTCCAGGAGTCGCCGAAAGAGGTTTAAACTCCTATAATTTGAACTTTAGAAACTATGCAGGAGGTGTGTACGTCCTAGAAATAAAAGGAATTCGAGATGTTGAATTTCACCAGTTTGTTGTCGGCGAATAACTAGGTTTTTCGCTTTTTCTTACGCGCAGCAGGAAATAAAACATTATTCAGAATCAATCTGTATCCGGGAGAAGTCGGGTGCAGATTGAGATCTGTTTCTGGATCTCCTACTAGATGTTTGTAATCCTCAGGATCGTGTCCTCCATAGAAAGTCCATTGTCCAAAACCATATTCTCCATGGATATATCGTGCTTCATCGACGGCTTTATTTTCACCCATGATCAAAACATCTGACTTAACTATGGATTTTTTATACGCCGTTGTTTGGCCCATAAATCCTTTGACAGTTCTGGTATGATTTTGAGTTAACATCGTAGGTACTGGATCCCACTTAGCCGAAAAATCAAACAATGTAAAGTAATCGTTGTCGGCTTTTACGCGTCTTTCTCGGTGATCAATCGTAGAATATTCATATTCTAGGTGGTTCGTAATTATTTTAAAATCCTTAAAAGCAAAGGTATTTGTATAGTCCACATCGTTCTTAAACGAGCCATCAATAGGATCACCATCGTAAACTGAATGACAAATATCGTATCCATCAACAGCGAGTGCGATATCATAAGTATCTGTAGCTGAACACATGGCAAACATAAATCCTCCACCCGACACATATTCTCTTATTTTCTTTACCACCGATAATTTCAATTCAGATACCTTCGAAAAACCTAATCCATGCGCTAATTCTTCCATTCGCCTTTGGTTTTCTTTGTACCAAGGACGAGAACCCTGCGACGCATAGAACTTTCCATACTGTCCAGTAAAATCTTCATGATGAAGGTGCAACCAGTCGTATTCGGCCAACTTATCCTCTAAAACTTCGCGGTCATACACCTGATCATAAGGAATCTCAGCATAGGTCAAAACAAGGGTAACCGCATCATCCCAAGGTTGTATTCGCTCCCCTCGTGCATTAAAACTTGGTGTGTAAACCGCAATTTTCGGTGCTTTCTCTAATTTGATGACCTCCTGGTTCATTTCAGGATTAGCAATACCTTCTCGAATAGAGGCAAATTCCGCATCAGGAATGACACGATACTTCACCCCCCTGATTTTACATTCGTTTTCAAAGATTTGATTGTGCCTGAAGGCAAAACTACCACCCTGATAGTTCAGGAGCCAATACGCCTCAGCTCCGTTTTCGAGGACCCAATAAGCAATCCCATAGGCTTTTAGATGGTTGGTCTGCTTTTCATGATCCATGGGTATGAAAATGTAGGCTGCAAAACTTTGGCTTAAGCCAAAAAAGACAAAAAACAAAAGGGATAAATAAAATCTATGCATCATAATCTTGGCACGTTAGGCAATAAAAAGAACGATTCGTCCTTTCAAAAATTGCTAAAATATTAATATTGACTTAATATGTTGACAGCCCTCGGGCATCTATCATAATTTTCACATTTTTGCACTGCTTTAAAACTTTACATTGAACGGAATTCATTTTGCATATCCCACGTGGTTTATTTTACTCGGTATCCTTGCTGGGCTTGCTTATGCCGTTTTCCTATATTTTAATGAAACAAAATTTAAAGAAGCACATCCTTTTCTACACTATCTCCTGGGTCTCTTCAGATTTTTAACGGTTTTAGGGATATATTTGTTACTCCTCTCCCCTTTTGTCAAAACTCAAGAATCCGATACTAAAGATCCATTTGTCATTATTCTGGAAGATAGATCAGAATCCGTAGATTATAAAAAATCACCAGAAGAGATCAGCGACTTCCGTCAATCTTTACAACGCCTAGGAGACCAACTTAATTCAAAATACGAAAGTGAACACCTCGTTTTCGGAGACCGTATTAACCAACTTGGTGCAGACAGTAATTCCTTTAAAGTCACCAACATCTCGCAAGCCTTAGATTACATCGAAGAAAATTATGGCGATCAGAACTTAGGTGCCATCATCTTATCAACAGATGGCATTTTTAATGAAGGTAATAATCCGTTGTATAGCGCTCCAAGTTTAAAAGCGCCGGTGTATGCCATTGCTCAAGGAGATACCACCACACAGAAAGATTTATCAATTCGAAACATCTTCAATAATAAAATTGCCTATCTCGGAGACCAATTTAATGTACAAGTAGATATCCAGGCAAATAACTGCTCAGGTCAGAAAACGCTTGTTCGATTGTATAAAATCGAAGAAGATGGTAAACGGACTAAACTCAAGGAAAAATCCGTGTCGATAAATAAAACAGATTTCTTTACTACAGAGGAGTTTATCGTCGATGCTAATCAAGCAGGATTAATCAAATACCAAGTCAGTTTGACTCCTGTTAAAGATGAGCAAAGTACCGTTAACAATGTCAAAAACTTATACATCGAAGTATTAGACGCACGTCAGAAAATATTGATTCTTGCTAATGCGCCTCATCCCGATATATCCACATTAAAACAGAGTCTCGGTAACAATAAAAATTATGAGCTTGAGGTGGCTTACGCCAATGGTTTTAATAAAAGTATCCTTGACCAAGATTTAGTGATCTTTCACAATCTTCCGAGTCGTAAATACTCTGTGGAATCTGTGCTTTCGCAACTGGATCGTCAGAAAAAAGCAAGATTATTTATCGTAGGATTGCAAACGGATTTAGGGGCCTTTAACAAAGCACAGAGTAACATAAAAATCACTCAAAGAGGTAATCAAACGGACGATGTACAAGCGCATATAAATGAGTCTTTCAATGCGTTTACAGTCGATAGCGAGTTACTTTCGGATCTGAATAAATTTTCACCTCTTTTGTCCCCTTTCGGGGAATATGAACCAGGTCCTGGAACGAAAAGCTTCTTGCTCAAAAGGATTAAAAAAATAGATACCAATTCGCCACTACTTAGTTTTAGCGATCTCAATGGGATTAAAACAACCGTGCTAAGCGGTGAAGGCATATGGAAATGGAGATTATATGATTATTTAGAGCATGGAAATCATGAGATCATCGACTATGTCCTTGATAAAACCATTCAGTACACAACCGTTAAAGAGGACAAAAGGAAATTTAGAGTTTCTAGTAGTAAAAACATCTACAAAGAGAATGAAGCGGTTTTCTTAGAAGCCCAATTGTTTAATAATAACTACGAGGCCATAAATTCTCC
>JAHDBE010000291.1 GCA_020630555.1 Saprospiraceae bacterium | reverse complement strand
TCACTAGGGATTTGTGCCTGTGTACAAGCTCCAAAGAAGGTCGAAAAAAGGCCAAGTATGATGATCCGCAAAGACATAAAGGAATTGATTAAGTTTTATATTTTAAAAAATACAAATAAAAAGGAAAACAAGTTGAATCCAGTCCCAACACAATCAAATACTTAACACTTAACACTTCATAATTAACACTTGAAAATCAAAACCTTCTAAGTATTCCGCTCCAACAGGTCTTTTTTCTTCTCCTTTAATCTTCTTCGGTTACATACAAGATGTCGGCTTAAAAGATCATCCTTATTCGTGTTTTTCTTAATTTTGAACTAAAGAGATATGAATCTAAAAATGCTCTAACTAGTTTTTTACAAAAACGTATTCATTGTCATATAGGAAAGACACAACTTGATCTTTTTCTAGCTTGAATTCTATTTTATTACCATCAATCCCATCTATAAAGACGCCTTTGTCAATAGGAATTAGCGGATATTCATAGGTCTCTTCATCATCATGTTCTAGACAATAGAATTGCTGCTCTTTTTGAATAATTGTCATTTTATACTCACCATCTTCGGTTGTCGCAATATATTCACCTATGTGCCCTTGATAATCACTAGGTTCAATGTCAATAGATGAAATCAACTTGGGATCCCAAAGGTTCCATCCAAATGTTTTAGAAACAGAACGGAGCATTTCACTAAAAAAGTCACCTACATAATCTGTATTAACGAGCATTGTAAAACCATTTCCTTTATCAGGATCCATGGCCATAAAGCTATAATAGCCAGATGATCTACCCGAATGAGAAAATAAGAATAGGCTGTCTTTTGAGATCAAATCAAATCCTAAACCGTATACATCCCCGTCAAAGAATTGTCTAGCAATTTTTGGGGATAAAAAATTATTATTACTGTTGTTGATATTGGCCACGTTCAAAGCAAATTTTGCCAAATCTTCAGAAGTGGAAAACAAGCCCCCTGCACATTTTAGAATGGTGTTTTCATAATAGCCTTCGTGTACTTTTTGATCTCTGTACGCATAGCAATAATTACTATTTGAATCATCTGGATAGACAGTTTTAAAAGTACTGTTGTTCATTGCAAAAGGTCGTAATACAAGTTCTTCGGCCAATTCCTCAAAAACCTTGCCTGTGATGTCTTCGAGCACCTTTTGAATGAGATTGTAACCTTGGTTGGAATAGCTATACTTGCTGCCTGGCTCGGCAACGAATGTGACTGGATGAAGAATGGTTTCCCCGTCAAGGGCTTGATTAAGACTTGGGAGGGATTCTCCTTTAAGAAAGCCTTGTCTAACTCCTCGTTTGAAAGCTTGTTGTTGTTTTAAGCCTGAACGATGACTTAAAAGATGCCTAAGGGTCAAGGAAGTATTTCTAATATATTGGCTCTCAGGGAGTTTCCAAGTTTTGAGATATTGTCTAATATCCGTATCGATATCCAATTGACCTTTTTCTTGTAGTTTGAGTACAACAATAGAAGTAAGAGATTTGCTGATCGACCCTACTCTAAAAATTGAATGTTTGTCTACAAAAATTTCATCTGCTTTCCTACAGTAGCCGTATCCTTTAGTTGCTTCGATCTTGAAGTCTTTAATCGTAGTTAAGGAAAAACCAATAGCTCCATGGTGTTTCATTCGATCTTCTACATCGTAATACCTAGGCTTATTTTTGTCAAAAATAGAAGACATCAAATGTTGCTCAATCAAAGATAAGTCAGTTTTCTTTTTTTGAGTAGCTAAGGCTGTATCACAAGCGTAATTAGAGATTGAAATAATAATTAGGGAAATTGCTAATAGAATAAATTGAAAATTACGTGTCATCTTATTTGTTATGTTTGAAAACAAATTTAAGTAGACTTCAAACCGAATGATTGGAGGATTGAGACAGATACATATTTAAAGCTTCCAAAAATAGTTAATCGAATGGGGCTTGTTTTTGATGTGTCTCAATAGTTTATTAGGTGTTTCCCCTGTAAGGGATTTGAATTGATGGATAAAATCTGATTGGTCATAGTAGGATGTTTGATCCAATAACTGAGAATTATTAGTAAAATGTTTTGTGGAATTAAGAATAGACTGACGGAATCGGACAATTTTTTTATAGTTTTCAAAAGAACAGAAAAGGTATTTTTGAAATTTTCTAAGAATTGTTCTTCTACTTAGATTTTCTTGAGTTTCTAAGCCACTAAGTTTAATAGTACCATTTGTTTCATGTATTTGATTGATTATGGAGCTTAACTGATCGTCAGGGCTGGGACGATAATTGTCTAAAAGGTACTTCTCAAGTGATTTCAATTGCTCTTCTAATGGCTTCAAAGGATCAATATCTTTAAGTGATTTTGAACCCGATATTTCAAAAATTTTAGAATCTATTTCATGTAAGGACTGACGCTCAAAGAAATGATGAACACCCATCGGCTTTAAATGGAAGCCTATAACATTATAAGCCCCCTGTACGGTAGCTTTCATGAACTTGGTTTTAGAGCTGCTTAATACAATATTGTGCTCCCCCTTTTTATGTTTTATGTCAAATTCATTTCCTTCTACTCGTATAGAAGCATTCCAAAAAATATTAATCGTTTCAATATAGTGTGGGTAATAAATGAATTCGATTTTTTCATTAGCCTGACCTTTCGTGAAATAAATACTATGAATGTACTGTTGCAGAAATTTAGAACTAGGTTGATATTCTATCATTACCATAAGAACAAATGTATATGTAGTGTTTAAATTTAAAGCCAAAACCTACGTATAGTAATGCTTTGGAGAGGGGATTCTTTTGATCAAGCACTTTCTTAACTAGCTTGCCATAAATAATTATTGATATAGGCCATTCTATTCTCAATTTCGATGATTTGAATGTAAGGGGCACCTTAATCAATGTTTGTTAAACGGAATAAACAAGCTTGTGTTACCTCTAATGGGGTTTGTGGATTATTTAATTAATCTTGAATTGAAAGTAGGTTGAATTTACGGAAGGTTTGTTACAACACAATACTCAAAAAACATTAGTTATACAGTTAAATGTATAGTATTTTAAAATAAAAAACATTACCTATAACAACTCTATTATGTATTACGCGCCCAAAATAGAACGCCATTTCACACAACAACGTTTCCGTAAATTCAACCTAAATTGAAAGGAGTTATGGAATGATTTTTTAAAATAAAATGTATTTTAGATGATCACAATCTTCTTTGCATTCGTTCCACCATATCTTTTTTCCACGGCAGAAAATCGCCTGTTTCGATATGTTGGCGTGCTTCTCCGACCAACCATATGAAGAAACTCAGATTGTGGATACTAGCGATTTGAGCAGCCAGTAGTTCTTTAGCTTGGAATAGGTGTCGGACGTAGGCTTTATTGTAAAACTCGCTAGTCGCACAAGGGCCGCCTTCATCCAAAGGGCTGAAATCATTTTTCCATTTGGCATTCTTCATGTTGAGTATGCCATTTCTAGTATATAGCAGTCCGTGCCGGGCATTACGACTGGGCAATACAC
>JAHDBE010000026.1:10594-21699 GCA_020630555.1 Saprospiraceae bacterium | reverse complement strand
GAGACTCCGTGACGGGAGTGCGAAGGTTAATCAGCTTTTATACATGTATTCCTCGGAAGGTTGTGATTCCTGTAAAATTGTGCATGTCCAAAAAGCCAAGCGTAAGGAGCTTAAAATACATAGCGTAATGATTATCAAGAGTCCGAGAAGGCTGCGAGAGTGCCAATAAAAAGAAAGTAAAATGAAAGTAGAAATTGAAGAAATAAAATTACAAACAGAATATCCCTGCTTAATGAATTTCTTGATACAAGGAGAAATCTTGGTGGGCACTTACATGGTAGCGGAAGGCCGTAATTGTGGTGATAAGGGGTATTGGGTTACGCAGTTAATTGGAGATGAGGTTGGAAAAAGTTATTTCAAACAGGAGTTGAGCCCAGAGGAGTGGGTTCATTTACCTGTAGGTACGAAAATAAGCATAACTAATTAAGAAAAATGAGTGAAATAGCACATACAATTCCAAAAGCGAACAAGCACCACAAATGCGGTTGTTGTTGTGGAGCGATAAATGTCGGAGAAAAATATGTAAGGTCCTTTGAGGTTTTTGAGGGGCATCCAGCAACGTTCAAATCTCATATTAAATGTAGGGATTTATTTTCCTATTTCGTATCAGAATGGTATGAAGATGGTATGGCCGAAAGTGATTATTTGTATGAGGTTGACAGAGTTTTTGCGGAGCATTCTAATGATAGTAGCGCGGATTTGAGTTTGAAGATAGATTATTTGCACAAGACTTATTGCGGAGTATAGTATGGCGGAAATAACCTACATAGAACAATCTACTGGAAATGAGATAAAAACTATTCCTTACAATCCAAAAACAATGCCCCCTGGAGTTATAGTAAAACCTATTAGAGCAAAGATATTAACCTTTGGAGACGCAAAATATAGGGTTGTAAATGATCCTGAGATGGATTGTATAGGAAACATGATTATTGAATTAAAGCGAGTGAGATGAATGACTTGAAGCCAAACGATTTACTACAAACCCCTCAGTATATCATTGACGATCTAGGGCCATTTGATTTAGATCCTTGTGCTGGAGAACATACAAAGATAGGTTCACTAGAAAATTGGTGGATTGGAAGAGGTGAAGACGGGTTGAAAAAAAGATGGTTTGGATTTGTTTATTGCAACCCTCCATTTAGTCAAAAGGATTTATGGATTCAAAAGATGATAGAACACGGGAACGGAATTTTGATATTACCAGAGCGTGGATCTGCCCCTTGGTTTGGACCTTTATCGATGGCCGCTGATGCTCATTTTATTATGGGTAAGAAGATAAACTTCATAGGTGGACCTAGTTCTAATAATGTTGGTAGCTCGCTATTCTTATTTGGTGATGAGGCTATTTATAGGATAGGAATGACTCTTTTGCCGGGACACTTAAACAAGGTCCAGTTTTTTAACCCAAGATAAAACAAACTAAGTAAATAGAAAGTAATGCGAATTTACACAGACGATTTAATGCGAGTTGTTGCCGCTGCTAAAGTAGGTGATTTCATTTGGATGGAAGGGGAAAGAGCTAAATATACTATTCAAGCTCGGTCTATTCGGTTTTTGATTTTAACAAAGCCCTTTAATTTGAAGCATACTTGTTTGTATTCGGTAGTTGATTTAAAGCAAAAAATAAGAGGTGTTGACAATTGGAGTGGATTAGGTTATGAGACTAGAGAGGAATGTGAACAGGCTTTAGAAATGTTTAAAACTAAACGTGCAGAATTTAGTCGAAGGAACCCACCGATTGAATTGGTTATGAAGAAAATACAATTGAATTTTTAAGTAAATAGAAAAGACAGGCTATGATGTACCCGTACTAAATCCTGTATGCAAAAAGCTAGATAGAACGGGGTGACTGGCTTTCAAAGACGAAAGTTGGATTGAGTGTCAAAGAAGTGGATATCTACAGGCATGTAGTTATTTGGAGGTTCGATTCCTCTACACTCAGCAATTAAAAAATGTATAGAAAATGGCAAAGACAAAAATTGAAGTATTAATAGAAGAGCTCCAGGAGCAAAGATTTGAGATACCCGTAGAGGAGGTTATACAAGCTGCTTTATCGCTTTTTTCCAAGGTTGAAACGGCTTATGACTGTGAGGGTTTGAGGAAAACTAATGAAGATGGATATAGCTTATCTGGAGCGATAGCGCATACTATCTGTTGTGAGCTTAACGAAGTTGAATTAAACCAATAGACGAATGGACTCAAAACAATTAATGATAGGAAAATATCTATTGCTAGATGTAGCAGTAAAGCGAATTGAACCAGCAAATGAAAGTAATAATTGGGAGCCAATAGAATTAAGTCGGGATTGGTTTGAAAAGCTAGGCTTTGAAGTTGAAGAGTGTGAAACGGGCTTAGTGTACTATAGCATAAGTGATGCGATCCAGTCGGAATCATATCCTGAGTTTCAAGATTTCACGATCATGTTTGATGGTCAACGGCATTACTTTTTAAGCGAAAGTTTTCAAATCCCACTAGACTACGTCCATGAATTACAGAACATGTATTTCGTATTAACAAGAGGAAAGCAATTAAAAATAAAAGAAGATGAAGGCTAAGTACAAATTAAGAGCCAATTGGTCAAAATCAGAGATGGACATAATGCTTCATTGGCCCTTAGGAGTTGGAACTCGAGCGGATGGTAGTTACTTGTCTGACATTTTTAATCAAGACTTTATAAAGCAGATGGAACAGCGCGGGTATGATATTACTAAGATGAAGTTTGAAATCCCAATAAAAAAAGGAGCGCGACCGGTAAAGTTTAGAACATTGCTTAACGAATTAACAAAAGAAGATGAGTAAAACAATAGAACTAAACGACGGATGGCTATACTGTGAAGATGGTGTGCCAAAGGATAGGGTTGTAGTGAGAAAAACGAAAGCAGGTGATGAGGTGTCGGTCGAATCAATGGGGTATAGAGATTGGGTCTGCGATTGTTATATATTTCATGAAGACAACTTTGAAGAAAAAGTCTGGAGAGAAGTAACAAAGCCAGACATGTCTTTAATAAAGAAAGAGAATGGAACAGATTAATCAAGGAGCCTTCTTTCTCTCAATAGCCTACACAGGAGCGGGAGTACTTATATATGAAATAAGCAGAAGGAGAAACGAAAAGAAAATTAAAAGAATAGCACGCACCCACAACGCGGCTATGGATAAAAAGGAAAAAGAATGATAGCATTTATTTTGAAGCGACTAAAGAAGCGTCGAATAGAGAGAAGATTACGACAGTTAAGACAAGATCAATATGATTTAGCATGGTATTCAGGTGTAGAAAAGATCACTGATCCTATGATAGAAAAGAAGTACCGCGAGAATGAGATCGAGATTGATGATTTATTAGCGTGTTTATTACAATTAGTATAAAATCATGAGCTTAATAGAAGTAATAGGAATAGTAAGTATATGTGTCTTGATTCCGGCATTGGTGATTGGATTCTTTATGGCCCAATGGCATGGTTTTAAGTTGAAGGATTATGCCTTTAAGGTATATATGACGTGGTTAATTGCAGTTTTAGTGACTTCTTTAATCGATTCATTCCTAGATCTTATAGACCCGCTAATTTAGCTATTAACGTAAAAATACGTTGAACATGTACGACATAAAAGAAACACAAGTACACCGATTAGAGATTTTCTACAAAGATAGTGACTATGATCTAGCGCATCTCCGAATAAAGGAACTCGAAAATGAAGGTTTTCAAAACATCGGAACCGGAATAAACCGCTGGCACGAAAATGTAACTACTTTGGAGAAAGTGATAAAAGATAAAATTCAATAATATGAGACTAGACATATTTAACTACGAGGGGAATGACATCACCTTCAAAAACAACGATGGAACAATAATGGTCAATGCTACGCAGATGGCAAAGCCGTTCAGAAAGAACACGAAAGACTATATGAAGCGTAAGTCGACAGAGGAATTTATAAACGCTTTATGCAAGAGGAGAAATGTCCCCTTGGAAGAACTGGTAACAGTTGTGCATGGCGGTAATAGTCGTGGCACATGGTTGCATCAAGAAGTGGCTCTAGATTTCGCGCAATGGCTTAGTATTGACTTCAAGCTTTGGTGTAATGACAAATTACAAGAGTTGGTAGAAACGGGAAGAGCTTCGATTCAGCCAATGAGTCAAGAGGAAATTATTCTGTATTCCGCTCAAATGTTAGTAGCTCAAAAGAAAGAACTAAAAGAGCATGATCAAAGATTAAAAGTTCTCGAATCCCAAAAGATCACAAGACCAGAAACCTTCACAATTGCCGGTTATGCTAATTTTTTAGATATGGAAATGCCTTTAAAGCTAGCAAGTCGACTAGGAAGAAAAGCAAGTAAGCTTTGCAAAGAAAGAGGAATAGAGCCAGACACTTTACCGGACCCTAGATTTGGCCGTGTAAATTCTTACCCAATTGGAATATTGAAAGAAATCTTTGATTTACCATTAACAGCTTAGTAAAAAAAGTAAGAATGAGTGACCGAATTGAGAAAGCAAGATTGATAACAGATTTAGAGGACAGCAAAACGCTTTCTAACAAAATCAATGTCAATTACACTGCTGGGTTTTATCTAGTTCAAGTAAGGGGAAACACCTACAGATACAACTTGCAGCCAAAAGAAAAGATGATCCGGTGGTTTAGAGCTCTATTAAGGACAGGATTACTCAACAGCCGAAACGAGCCTAAGGTGATACAGGCGTTGAAAGAGCTACGACAACAAAGAATACGGGGGATCTACATACAATATGGAGACAACCAATCCATGGAGCTCAAAATACACCAGTTAGATACAAGAACAGCAGAAGTATTAAAAAACATTGTGGATAACGCAATAAATTAGCGACTATTAATGTATTAACGTATTTTTACGTTGAATAATAAACACACACAGGACATGGAAACAGAAGATAAGCACAAACTAGTGGTTGATGAATGGTTTAGAAATGGCTATAATGGTGCTAAAGCGTGGCAAAGCCAATACCCAGAATCAAAGATTCGGAGCGCCGCAGCGGAGTTTGTAAGGATGCTAACCAATGTTAACATAAGTGACTATAAAAAGGCAAAAGAAAATGAGCTTTTGGAGGCGTCAAGATTTACGCATTTAGAGTCATTGAATTACGCAAAAAACGCAATTTACGCCGATGTTACTGATGTTATAGGGTTACAAGCAGATGAAATAAAAGAGCTTCCTTTACAATTAAAGCAATTGATTTCTGAGGTTGATATTAAACAAAGAGTTATGCTAAAGGAGGAAGGCGTTGAAGTTGTTCAAGAGCACATTAAAATTAAGTTTTTTAATAAAAAAGATGCTCTCGAGATGTTAAACAAGAATATCGGGTTTTATAAAGAAGATAATTCTCAGAAAGGCAAATTGATTAGCACCCCTGTTAGGGAATGGGTAGATCCTCCAAAGCACGACGAGGCGTAGATTTATGGCTAACAATACGTCATATATTCAACCCGTTGTCAAAATGTGTAGCGCGTTTACTCCGTTATGGACTAGCGATAAACGATATTTTCTATTAACGGGTGGACGAGGTTCGCTCAAATCAACACATGTACACTATTTTCTTAGTGATTTACTAGAAGAAGTTGGCCACGGTGTATTATTTACAAGATACACTATGACGAGTGCAGAAACTTCGATTATTCCAGAATTTAGAACTATAGTCGAACGGCTAGGGCGGTCTCATAAGTATCATTTTACTAAAACTAGAGTAACGAATAAAGCGACAGGTTCCTTTATTGTTTTCAGCGGGATAAAGACTAATAGTGGCGATCAAACTGCAAAACTTAAGTCAATATCAGGGATAACTACTTTTGTTGTAGAAGAAGGTGAGGACTTTAATGACGAAAAAACTTTTGACACTATCAATTACTCGGTGCGGACCGCGGCAAAGCAGAATAGAGTGATTTGGATTCAAAACCCATCAACTAAACAACACTTTATCTATCAGCGATGGATCAAGGATACAAATAAGAAAGTAAACTATTACGGATATGACGTGACCATGAGCACTCATCCAAAGGTTGAGCACATTCACACAACGTACCACATAGCAAAAGAATACTTAAGTCCAGAAATATTAGCAGAGTACGAAGATGAGCGAATAAAAGCCGCTCAAATGGAAAATAAATACGACAGCAAGTTTTATCAAGTCATATTAGGAGGATGGCGCGAACAGGCTGAAGGTGTTATTTTCACCAATTGGAGTGAACGACCTTTCCCAAGTTTACCAAGTATATGCGGGTTAGATTACGGGTATAACCCCGATCCATTAGCATTAATCCGTGTAGCCACTAATAAGAGTCGTAAAGAAGTATACTTAGACGAGCTTATATATCAAACGAATCTTTCCAACGAACTTTTATTAAACCTTATCAGGAAGCGAACCCGCCCTAATGAGTTGATCATAACTGACATTAACGAACCAAGAACGAATGAGTATTTAAAGCAAAAGAATATCAATGTACGCAAAGTCAAAAAGCGCGGGATTGTTGAGCGTATCAAGTATTATAAAGATTGGAAGATTTATCTAACTCCTCGATCTATCAATTTAAAGGAAGAGTTTAACGAATACGCTTGGAATGACAAAAAGAGCGACACTCCAATTGATGATTTTAATCATGGTATGGATGGGTGGATGTACGCTGCTGATAGATTAGTAGGTTTATAAATACAAGTTACGCAAAACACTACACAAGTTACACGGAATCGTTTTCTCGACTTGCATTGTGTCATAATTTTGGAACTCATACAAATATGTTCTAAAAACACACACAATGAACACACTCATAAATTTATTAGGTTGCGGATGCTCTGAACAATCTGTATTATCTGATGTCGCGATAAGATCTGAGTCTTTTGGCGAAACACAGAGGCTTTTATTTATGAAGCTTTACGATGATACTGGAGCGTTAAATACAATTCCAGCAGCTACACTTAAGAGCAAATCAGCATTAGCTGCATTGAGAGGGGCAATAGATCACACTAAAATAGTTTTCTCACCTGTGGTACATGAGCCATCAACAAGCCCAGGAGGCGCAAGATTAGATGGTGGAGTAGGAACCACAGCAGGCGGTGTTGAAGAAGTTGTCGGCATTGACCCTACAGAAGTGTCTTTTGTTATGCGTAATGTTCGACAAGACACGGTTACGTTATTGCGAAAATTTGGGTGTACTCCAATTGGTGTGATTCGATTTGACGCTTGTGGTAATGCTGAAGGTATTGTTGATGATCACGATGCGCCAACAACTATAATGCCGGTTCCTGTGAACACGTTGTTTGTGGGAGATAAGTCACATGGAAACGGACAAAGCGCAGAGAAGAATGTACTCAGCTTTAAGCATATAGGTGGGTGGAGCGAGAAAGTTGGGGTAGTCAAAGCCGATGACCCTACGCTGGCATTAAATCCGCTATTAGATTTCCTAACATAAATAAATAGAGATGCCAACAATTAAAAACCTTACAACGGGTGAAAAGAGACCTGTTTCTGATGATTACGCGAAACAGTATTTCCCAACACCAGAAACGGTTTATTACAATTGGAAGCTAGTAAATGAGAAGTCAAGCGGAAATAGTAAGACTAACAAGCACAAGGGATCAGACGAGCAAGCTGGTAATCCAGAAGAAGGCTAGTTTAGAAAAAGCTGTTCAATTGCATACGGAACCAAAGACTATTTGGTTTGATAGTTCGACTTATGGAAAGTTGGTCAAGTCATTGCTAGTTGAAGAAAAAGTAATAAGACACAAAGCGTTCTTTGAAATACAGCCACTGCGAAGTGTATCATTCGTAGAAAATGAGATTAAGCGGCCTTTACGTGCAATCTTTGATCCAAAGCATTATAGCGTTCAGATTAAAGCGACTCAGTCCACGGTTCAACAAATTAATGGCAAGGCTAAAGAAGTTGAGAATTGGTTTAAGGAAGATGTGTTTAATTCGTTTTTCTCGCACTGGAATGGCTTCGGTGTAATTGATAAGCTGGAGGATGATACGATCAACCCTTACATTGTAGGGATTGAAAATGTTATTGATTACGAGTTCAATGAAAAACACGAGTTGGATTGGCTTTTTTTCAAGAGAGGTAAGAATAAAGTTTTTGTGGATGCTGATGTTTTTGCAGTCTGGGAAGAAGCGGATAATGTAAATCCTGACTCGATTATAAAGCATGGGTACGGATTGAATCCAGCGTTTAAATTGTTTGATACAAAAGGGTTTTTAGCCAAAGAACTTGGAGAGCTGAACTATGCGCAATTTAAGTGTATCGAGAATAGAAACCTTGACTTGTATAGTAGCGCCCCAGTAATGTGGACGCTAGAGGACAAGTGTAGTTTCACAGAAGTAGCTAATCCGGAAGGAGATATTCCAGAGTATAATTATTGTGAAGGCGGTCAATTGTATTTTGAAGACGCACCCATTGGGCGAGAATGTCCTAGATGCTCGAAAAGTAAGTTAAATGGTGTTGGTACAGTCATTCGTGCTAGAATAGCGGATTTCGGTGAAAAGTTTACAGTCCCGTTTGGGATGGTATTCCCCGATAGTGGAAATTTAGAGTACAACAAGCTAACAGCAAACGACCTATTTGAGGGGATAAAAGAACGGTTGATAGGCAATCAATCTAGTGGTGATGAAAACGGTCAGGCGTACAATGAAAAGCAAGTGTCTGCTATGCTAGAGCAGCGTCGAGTTGTTTTAACAGAGATAGCAAAGATTTTTGACTGGTGCAAAGAGGCTATTTACAAAAGAGTAGCGGCAACATTCTTAAAGAATATTCCAGAGATCACAATTTCTTCAGGTAATGAGTTTTTTAGCCATAGCCAAAATGAAAGATGGTTAATGTATGATGAGGCCAAAAATAATGAGTCATCGATTAATATGGTTGAATCGCTTTATGATGAATGGGCTCAAGTGAAAAATAGAAACAACGCATTAGGCTACATGCGAGACAAGATGATAGCCGATTTACACCCCTTCTTCCATTATACAGACGCTTATGTCAGTGGCAAGTATTCATCTGGATTAATTACAGAACAGGACATGGTGCTACGTGTAAACTTCAACGAAGTATTATGTGAACACGAACTATCTGAAGGAAGGATCGAGGACAATCCAGAAAAGGACTATAAAGTAAAAATTGATGGCATTAAAGCCAAATTAATTGAAATAGTAAAAAACAAGTTTAAACATGAAAGCGATATTATCGGAATTAAGGAAAGCTTACCAGGAGGGCAAGAAGGAGAACATAGTTAAGGCCCTAGCTAAAAAGAGAGCCGCAGAAGCAAAGCAGGGTATAACTGGCTACAAGGTCTCTTTCCGACAGCATGAAAATAGGGATCCGAAATCAGGAGAGTTCTTATATCCAATTGTAGTTAAAACATTCCTAATGAGGGATTTTGAAAACTTCTTTAAAATGGCTGAACTGATGGGTAAGAAGATTGAAAAGATAGATCCTATCATTCCGGAAAAGCCTGAAGAAAAGCATGAAGAGCAAAAATAATTTAACCATAATCTAACAGTATGATTGACGAAGTAATGATTGATGCAAACGAGCATCTAAAAGGGTTGAGTGCGGAGGCTAAAACCGCTATACAAAAAATTAGCAAAACAGATCAAGAGGCAGTATTAGCGAATGATCGGATTGAGCAGTCAAATACAATTTTATTAAGTATTAACAAGGCGTTTGGAGCGTCGATTGATAGCATAGATAAGATTGGAACGATTGCTACAAATCATTCCAATACTAAAACTGGATTAGAGGCCAAGGTTACCGAGCTTACAAATAGCCTTGAGGAATTGAAGAAAGGTGGAAACGTGAGTGAAGCTTTGAAAAAAGAAGTATCCGACCTTAAGGATTTGCTGAAGAGCACGCAGGATGCGAGTAAGGCTCAAAAAGAGCAATATGAAACGGACCTTGCGGATAAAGAAAAGAAGCATGGCGAAAAGATCAAGAGTATGGCGTTTGATGCCGCATTGGCTGGATTTACCCCTAATGAGGCGATACCCAAGGTGGCCATTGATAGCACGATTGAAACCGTTAGAGCGAGTTTTCAAGATCTAGAAGAAGCAGATTACGGGGACAAAAAAGCATACAAATTAAACGGGCAATTTTTGCTAAACCCAGCAAATGGAAATCAGCCGTTCACTGCTAAAGAGTGGGTTCATGAACAGTTGAAAGACATAGCAAGCGGTAAAAAAGTGGTTGGAAGCGGGGTGTCGAGCAAATCTTTTGTAGATGATAAAGGAAATGTTTTGTTTGATCCTAGTGGTGCAAAGAATAGAGGTGACGCGGTGAATGCCTACAGGAAGCAATTGCAAGATGAAGGGAAAGGTATGGCAGAAATTGCAAAACTATCTCGTCAGTTTGTGAGCTCCGAAGCATATAAAACGCTCCCGACATAAAAAGGAATTATTAAATTAAAATAGATAACACACATGAGCTTAATACAAACTAACTACCTAGAAGCTACGAGCATGGGTAGGTTAGATCAGCACGAGCTTAGAAAAGAACGCGCTGGTCAATTTGAGTTTCACTTGCGCGAGAATGATCGGATTAATTCGATTGTGACTCCAGAAGTGGAAGAGGCCGCGGCAAAGTCGCATAGTAGTGGTATGTCAATTGATGTACTAGATCGAAACACAACGGTCACGATAAGTAACACACGGACAGTTGATCTTCCAGTGAGAGTTGGCACGTCAAACAAGGTTCCAGTTACATTCGTGACACTTGAGTCTTCTTTTGCGATGATGCCAGCAGTTAATTACACGAACAGAGTCAAGTATTTGCGAGAGTATTTCAATAATTTGAGATCCATGGAATTGAATTTCCTTGCAGAGTTGGAGACCATGGCCGGTACGAATCTTGAAACGGCAAAAACCACGGTCTTAACGGACAATCTTGGGAAATATACCTTTGCTAATGATCAAGTTGAGCCTACAGCGGCGCAAAGAAAAGAATTTACAGGAGCGTTGACGGTTTTACAATCGGGGAACGATAACAACGGGCAACAGTCTATTATCGGGAATCTAGCCATGGAAGATCTAGTGCGAACAGAACTTTTAGAGAAAGGAGAGTTCCAGGAATCTGATAAGACGTATCAGTATGCAGATA
>JAHDBE010000026.1:0-10584 GCA_020630555.1 Saprospiraceae bacterium | reverse complement strand
AAGGAGTTTCATTTCTCGCGAAGAATGGGGAATGACACTGGGTATAATGCAAAGGGATATGTTGCACAACATGGTTCTGTTGGTGTGATTTTTAGACAAGAGGTTGACGCTATCCTAAGAAACAATTCAACGGATGGACGTTATTTCGATACTGTGTACAGCGAGTTCTTGAATGTCCCAATGTCGGCATATTTCTATTCAAAGGTAGCCGATTTACGAACTTATCACGGGACAGCTTCAGCGCACTTGCATAGAGGGATTATGGAGTTACACGGGTTCAGCGTAGATGTTGCTTTTGTAAACTCGTACTCATCTACTGCTATTACGCCGGTATTGAAGTTTAACGTATTAAACTAGGAAAGATTGAGTTTTTCATGATACCATAATGTTAGAATGGGAGCGGTATTAGTAGATTCTAGTACCGCTTTTTTAATAAAAACCTATGATTGATTATACAAGAATTGTAGAGGCGTTTAAGCCGTTATTTTCCGTTCCTGTTTTTTCGGGAGTGGAGATAAATGGGTATTCAGGTAATGATAATTTGTTTGCAGGACATCCTCTTGTTACTATTCAAAATATGAAGAGTGTATTGGATGACAAGCGAGTTTATCGGGAATTTGTGAACGGCGAGGCCATCAAGAAAAACGAAGTAGTCAAAGTAGGGGCAGATTTCTACATTGCATCACAAGATATTGCGGCAGCAAATACAACTCAGTTGACACAGACAAATTTAACGGAAGCCTTTATAAATGGGCTTTTTGATGAAACGGTCCGTGAGTTATTCAGGTTATGGATTAGCACAAATAGCATAGATGGGTGGGGGCGTGAGATTGAATCACACAAGAAAAGTGTCTATAGCTATGATCAGAAGCCACTAGATAATAACTCAACATATAAAATTGGATTATTTACCACACCGGATAACGAGTCGATAATCAAGCTGAAGCGATTGAATATCTACTCAAGAAAAGACATTGAGGCCACTTTGATAATTAATGGAACGTCACAAACGGAAAACTTAACAATTGGAATCAATAAGATTGAGCTAGATCTCAATGAAACGAAAGACTATGTGACTATTTCGGTGATTAATGATAGCTTCCTAGTTCGTCAACCAAGTTGCACTGGAGGAAGACATGTAAGGCAAGTCGAATTTGTAGATAATACACGGAATCATACAAGGGGTTTTGAACTTGAGTATAGCTATATCTGCGATTTCACTCAGCATGTAATAGATAATGCTGATAAATTCATTTATGCAATTCAACTATTGTATGCTATCAAATTCTTAGAAGAACTTGTCAGTAATCCTCACAGTACAATTAACCGAAATGAAGCTAATGTAAACAAGGATGACATGGTATATCAATTGGATGGAAATGTAAATACAAAGGGATATACACTCAAAGGACGATTTATGAAAGCATTCAAATCAATTAGTCCTGAGTTTTTACCCAATGGCGGCGTATGCAGTAAATGTCAAAACAGCAAACTATCATGGGGGACAGTGTAGACTTTGGACAGATGGCAAGATTCTTTGAGAAAATGTCGCTGAATTTTGATGAAATAGCAATCGAGTATATTCTTGAGAACAAGGATAAATACTTGGACGCGAACCGTAGCAACCTTGATCAAGCGATTAATGCTGATGGAACCAAGCTAGAACAATCGTATAGTGAGTTTACCAAAGCATATAAAAGATTTAAAGGTCAGCCAACTGATAGGATTACAAGAAAGGACACAGGGGCTTTTTATGAGAGTATTGAGATTGTGAAAAACGGCAGTGCAGTGGAGTTTGTAGTAGATAATTCTGCCGTCCCATACTATAATGAGCCGAACGGCTTGTATGATCGGTATGGCGAAGCTCTTGGGTTGCCACTAGATCAATTTCAAGAGCTATTTCATGACTTTAAGGTCCATTTTATAGAATTGATTCGTGGAACCAAAACAACACAATATGCTGCTTAAGATAGAAAATAGGATCAATCGGAACATACAGATTTCGGAGAACACGACTTACGGAATTGTTGAAGTCTTGGAAGATAAAAAAGATGTACGTCCTTGCGTGGTATTGAACGGGGCTTATTGTAGTATGCTTCCAGATGATAACCTAAGTCATCCAATGTATTCATTCATCCATATAAGCGATGGATACAACGTATTGCAAGAGGTGTTCGAAGGCACGGTAAGTGTTATTTTCTATGGAAGAACTGACAGGGTAGGAAAAGCCAAACGAGAGATACAGGAGGAAATAATTAATGTAGGGAATAGTCTTTTTCGAAATGGGTTCAGGCTATTTAGTGAGCCAAAGAACGTGTACAGCGGATTTACCCACAACAACAAGACCCAGTTGATAAATTGGAACGAGCACTTTTGCTATAAAATAACCGGCACATTCAATCTTTCGTGCTAAAACTAACATCATGGTAACTGAAAAAATAGGACACAGAATTGTAAAGTATTACGACGGAGAGCTAGTACACATCCCTTATCACCGAATGGTAGCATTTGATAAGGCTATATTGATCGACTCCACTTTAGGAAGTGATTTAAATGCAGTCAACAAGTACGACAATCTTATTCTGAGCTACATTGAAAAAGGGGATAAGAAACTAGCAAGACAGGCATGCGAGAATAGAAGGATCATTCTACACAACATTATAAGTAACGTGAGCCCAGAATATGACGCTTTTTGTGCCCTAGTTCACTCACTTGATGGAAAGCAAGTTTCACCAAGTGAGGCCAAAGAAATATTGAGCACACAAGTAACACGGTCGATTATTCAAAGGGTAATTTACAATGTAAAAAAAAACTTGAAACAGAACGTCGAATCATTTTTAGCCAGAAGCCGTCGAGAGAATTAACAAGCTTACTTCAAAATAGATATAGAAGGAATGTAACAGTTCTCAAAGCGATAATTGAAGGATCAGAGTATAAGGAAAAACTACAGGCCATAGATGATGAACTTATTCAGTTATTCCCCTTGCCTAAAATGATGGGTAGTGATGGAATGGAAGTGAAAGCGATAAGAAGCAACGGGACTAAATTAATAGCAATAAGTGAAGCTTTTGGATTAGATGAAAATATGTCGGGGTATCAATACTATGAAAGCCTACATATTTTAGAACAACGAGTTAAAGAAGCTAAAAAGAAAAAAGCACGATGAAAATAAATATAGCGGATTTAATACAAGGTCAGGAGATACTTGATCAACTAAAAGATAATCTTTTTCAGATCAACAAAGAGTTAGAAACCCTTGCAGGGCAAGCCAAAATAACTTTTGAAACGATCCAAAAGACAAGCAAAACAAGTGTTGAAACTAGCCAAAAAGAGACTGAGGCCGTTGATAAGTTGGCAAAGGCTTATGATAGATCGAAACAACTTTTTGACGAGACAGAGGCGGAAATAAGGGCCGTCGAAATAGCCATGAAGGATCTTAAGAAAATCCAAGATCTTGAACTTAAGGCTGCATTACAAAGAAATAAAACTTACAAGCAGACAGAAACTGAATTAAAGCTTGTCACTGAAAAACTCAAGAATCTCACCGATGAAGAAAAGAAAAGCAGTGAAGAGGGTAAAAAGTTAGTCGAGACACGGAGGTTATTGTTGATTGAGCAGGCAAAATATAGAAAAGCCCAACGCGAGGAAGTCCAAATTGCAAAAGCAACCGCTAAGTTGAATGATTCGGCATCAACATCATACGATAAACTTTCAGCACAATATACCCTAAACAAGATAGCCTTGAATAAGATGACCGTTGCGGAGCGTGAACTAACGGAAGAAGGTAAATTACTTGTTTTTCAAACAGATAAGATTTATGAAGAAATGAAGCGTTTGCAAGCGGAAACAGGGAATACTTCATTAAATGTTGGAAATTACGCCGAAGCGAACAGGGAGTTGATTGACGTCCTTGGAAGAATACCAGGGAGCAATAATTTGATCGTTTCATCACTTGCCAATGTTGCTGGTGGATTTGATAAAGGAGGTCAAAAAACGGCAGCATTTACCAAAAGATTGAACAAATTAGCCCGTCACCCAATAGTAGCCTTCTTATTATTAATTGTAGGAACTCTATCTGCAGTAGGATCCGCATTTTTCAGAACTTCAAAAGGAGTGGAAGTTTTAGACCGTATACAGGGAGCCCTGCAAGGGGGACTTGCTGCATTGTCTAGTATTGCTGGAAAACTTGGAACTGCAATATATGATGCCTTTAGCAATCCAAAAGAGGCGGTTCAAGGTTTGTGGGATTCCATTAAGCAAAACATTGTAGATCGATTCGATGGGCTGAAGGGTATTTTTACAAATTTTGGGAGCCTTCTTAAAAGTGTATTTACTGGCAATATCGATGGGGTGAAAGAATCAGCTAAAGAGATGGGATTTTCTTTACAACAGGCAGTAACCGGCATTACGAAAGAGGATTTTAATGAGTTAAGTGAAGGCTTTGATGGTATTACAAAAACAATCGCCGACAATGTAAAGGGGTTTGCTGACTTACGAAGGGCACAGCGCAGCACACGCTTTGAAAATGTCGAATTGAATAAGGAATTGAGTGCTTTAGAGGTTGAATTAGCCAAAGTTAGTGAGTTAGTTGGTGACGGTACGATTTCATTTGAAGCCAATAGAGAGGCAATCGCTAAGACCTCAGAACTGGAGCAAAAGATAGCTGATAGACGCGTTAAAATCGCACAGAACAATCTTGATTTAATTCAGAAAGAAATAGGAATCAGAAAGGCCAATGGTCAAGATATAATTGGATTGTTGGAGCAAGAAGAGCAGGGGATAGCTTTAGTTAGTCAGGCACGACAAGAGGCCATACGAGTCCAAGCAAAGTTAGAAAGAGAGTCTCGGCAAGAGTATCAAGATAGACTAGAAAGAGATTTAGACTTTGAAATTGATTTGTTTGATAAGCGAAAGACGGTTATCGAAAGGCAACTGAAAGACGAAACAATATCCTTTAAAGACCGCGAAAAACTACTTGAAGACTTAGAGAAATTAAGGGAAAGTAGTTTCGATAATCAAATTGCGATCCTTCAAAAGTTTACAGATAAACAAATTGATGCAGACAAACTGTTAGCAGATTCGAATGGTGAGTATACGCGTAGTTTAGGGTTGTCTGAAATAATCGAGGGACGATCCCTTGAGATCATTCGTGATCAATTGATTGCGCGTCAAGATTTAACTGACTCGACAAAAGAGTTGATTAAATCTCAGAACGATTATAATGATGCAAAAGCTAAAGAAGAAACCCGCGAAAAGTTTGAGGATATTCGGATCCAATTTGAATTAAGAAAAAGTGAAATAGAGTTACTTGAATCTACAGAAGAGGAGAAGACACGCTTAATGATCGAAGCCGAGATTGACCGATTAGAAAAAATCCGCGCTTTAAGAGTTGCTGGAGGAGAAAAACTGGCTAGTGAAGAGATTCAAATCATCACCAATCAGATCAAGAAACTCGAAAAGGAGGTTGTTCCAGAATTGACGAAAAAAGAGTTTAGTATTTATAATTCGTTCGGTATAACTGATCCCCAACAAAAAGAGGCTTTCACAGAGGCTATCGGATTTATTAAAGGGCAATTATTAGACATTGCTAAACAGAACACTCAGCTAGCGAATCAAAGAGTACAGGAAAGTCAGAGCACATTACAAGCCGCTCAAAACGACCTACTAGCAGAAATAGCATTAAAAGATCAAGGTATTGCAGCCGACATCGAAGGTGCAAAAGAGCGAGTCGAAATAGCTCGAAAAGAGAATGAGCAGCGATTAAAGGATCAACGCGACGCCCAACAGGTAGAGCTTGCTTTGTCAAGTATCCAGGAAACGGCAAATCTAACTTTAGCTGCAACGAAGATTTATTCACAAGTAGGAAATCCCGCTATTGCAATACCACTAATTTCTTTAATGTTTGGTTCCTACATTTTAGCGAAGGCTAAAGCACTTGAATTGACCAAGCGCACCAATCGTAAAGGAACATTTGAAGCATTGACCGAGGGAACAACTCATGAGTTAGGCGATGACATTAATGTGGCATATACGAGAACGTCGGACATACGAGCGGAAAAGGGGGAGGGACTATCAGTATGGACGGCATTAGCTATGCGTGATGCTGGACTATTGGAAGAAATCACCAACGCTGCAAACATGGGCCAACTTCATGAATACTTACACCAAGCACAAGGAGGTGGAGTTGTTATCAATATGGATAACAGCGAATTGGTGGCAGAAATGAGGAAGGGTAAAAAGGAGGTTTACTTTGATGGAAGGTATAGGGTTGTGAAATCTGGGAATAGAACAAAAAAATATATTGCTTAGATGTATCGGGTAAAAATAGATGGACAAGTATTCGCTGGATTGCCAAAAGAAGATCCAAACTTTGAAGGTGTACGCCTTGATGACAAAAGTGCTTTGTCCGAAACGATGAAGGAAACTTATACTTTTGCCAATAAGCAAGATTATCAATACTTCTTATCTAAAAACTATAATCATACATTTTTATTCGAATTAGAATACAGCTCTGATTTTGGAGCAACATTCACATTAGAGGCAACAGCTAAGTTCACATTAAAAAATTGCAACATTGATCGGAATAAGGGGCTTGTAAAAGTCTCTCCGCTTTTTGAATCTCCTTATCAGCCATTCATTGATCAGAAGGACAGGGAATTTGATTTGAACGACTTAGGAGTTGATCCTAGATCGGTGCTATATGGTGAGAGTCCTGTATTTCAAATGTATAATAGAATAAGTAATTCGATCGTAAACATAGGCATTGGGTACTTTGAAGAAAAAAACATAGGAGAAAAGTTAACGGATTTAGAAGCTAATCATTGGGCTTGGAACCAAATAAACGGCAATAATATTAACGGTGATTTTAATGGGATAATTCATGTAGAAGCGGGCTTTTCAGCAAGTGGGACATATAGGTTTTTGAGATTCAATTTAAGTGGAATATCAAATGGGAATCCAGATGGCGCAGGCAACCCTTATTGGGAATATGTGGACCCTAACACTGGAGAAAGGTTTACAATAAGTCAAAATAATACTTTTGATATGTATTATGATGACCTAGTCAGTCCAGTTTTTATAGGAGATGGGCTTGGCTTTATATCGACAGCAAGCAGAGCTCCAATAACAATTCTTGCAGAAAACGCAAGAGCAATTTATTTTAATCCATGCTTTAGGCTATTAACCAATAAAAGCCTGATAAATAATATAGATACCTTAGAGTTTAAAGGAGGGGGAGGAATAGGAAGATATACACGGGTTCATAGTCAGTATTCGATCTACAATAGTATAGGAATTTCTGATGAGTTGAGTGATTCTAATTTAGGATATGGAAAGGTCAAAAGTGATGCAAATATCGATACTACAAAGTTTTATGCTCCTCCGAATACTACAGAGAATTGGATCCCAATTTTTCAAGCAGATTGGTTTAATGTATCCTTTTGGTTAAAGGACAATGCAGCGTTTGAAAATATCCTTAATGATGGAGTGACCAATAAATCTGTAGAGGCCGGATATCATGTTGGGTTATTGCTTAATGCAATAGTTCCTAGAATAAATCCTGATTACAACCATTATATAACATCCGGTGTGTTTTTTAATACCAATCCAATGCCATTGGCCCAACTGTCAACGCCTAATCAGTATCCTTATATTATCCCTCAATCGAACCTAATAAAAGAGGTTGGGATTTCACCAAATCAAAAACTTACGATCACTTTTGGCCAATTAATGAATGAGTTGTATGGACAATATAAGGTTGACTATTATCTGGATAATGGCGAATTAAAATTAGAGCATGATCAATACTTTTTTGCTGGAAAATCATACAGTATTCCTACTGTTGGCTACAATGCGACAACTCAAACAAACGCACGAAATAACCAGCCTTATGCGTATGCCACGGATAATTTCGATCATGATGATAAGCGCACATACAAGTCTTTAACGATTGAAAGTGAAAGTTCAGGTGGAAGCTTTGAGAAGTGCATTATCGAAAGTGTTGATAATTACACTTCGAACAAACATGTAAATGTTCCGGCAAACATGCTGATCAATCTTACTCAACAATTGATTGAGAATAATCCACAAGATAAGTGGTTTTTTGCGGCAACTGTATTAGGGGGGCAAAGCGGATTAACTCCTAGCATTCCACTTGTTTCAATAATTCACAATAACAAGACATATAGAGGGTATAACGGCTATTGTATGCCCATTTGGAGAGCCTTAGCATGGTATATGCACCAAGCGCCTTGCGTGAATGTTGAGATCAATGGAGTTGCCCAAGTTACTCAATCACAAACGCCGATCAGATGGAATGAAATAGTACTACCTTTTGAAGATTTTGACAAATACGAACTTGTGACGACATTGGAAGGTGACGGGTTCATTGAGTCTTATCAAGTTGATCGAGTCAATAATAACATTAAACTAAAATTGAGTTATGGCATTTAATCCGTATTGCATACCATTTCGAGCAGCGATCCCAACTCATAAGTTTGACCGTGTTTTTTGCGTTAAAGGCAAGGCCCCGTCTATTCAAATAATTGGGGACACGTTCACAAATGTAAGGATAACGAATGGAGTTGATACTCAATCAATCCCTTATTCAATAAATGCAGAGAGTGCCACAGGTTTTAATGTCTTTTCCTTAGCAGAAATAAATTATTCTAATACGGTAACTGGTAAAAAATGGCTAGTAGCCACATTGGACGGAGTTGATGTTTACAGCCCGTTTATCAAGTTTTGCAATCAATCGGCTTTGCATAAAATTGAATACTATCACCAAGAACCAATTGTGTACCTAAATGGAAGGTATTTATCCTATGCAAATAGCTTTAAGCAGATCATGTATATAAAGAAAAGGTTCATTCGATATAGTCATAGCCCAAGCGACACAACGGAACAGAAGAATGGAATCGATTTTGATTTTCATAAAATCTTGTCTAGGAATTATACCATGGACTATAAAGGTCCAAGTGACTTAATACACGCGCTCAGTATTGTTGATAATCATAGTTATATCAAACTAAATGATGACCCTATATTAAATTGGGAGGTTGGGGAAGTATCAGTCTTGGATGATGACATCGAAAAAACGACAATTACATTTAAAAGTGAGTTGAACGTAACGAGCAACATTGCCAACGCGCAAACTACTACAAAATGGATGGATATAAATCCAATTCAATTTTTAGATTATTATAATGATTACGACGAAACAATCCCGCTAGTTACGGATGTAGCTGCAAAATTGTTTGTCTCAGGTCCTTCAGTTAATTTAAGTTTGGTTGGACAGGATCCAACCGTACTGCCAGTAACAACCGATTCCCAAAATGGGCTTAATACGAATGTTATAGTTGATTTAACTCCGCTGCTTCAGGGTAAAACTTATTACTATCAAAAAGGTGATAAGCGGACCCCTTGTTTTAGAGCGCCATTACCTAATGAGCGACTATTGAAAGTTATTGTAAATCACACTGATGTATTAGATAATGGAGGTTCACCAATGTTCTACAATACACTAACAAATTTAACAGGATTTTATCCGGTCCAAACAAGATTATTGAGAAAAGCTGTTGATTCTGAGGATTTAGAGATTGAGCGCAACGCTATAGAATATAAAATGTATCAGTCAAAGAAGCTCACATATTCCATCGAGATTAAAACACATCCCACATCGCTAACATTTTTACATTTCGCCGATAGTAATGACAATGTGACCATAGAGCTAGATGGAGTAACATATAATGCTTGGTCATTAGAAGTGAGTGAGCCTAAGTATTTAACGGATCATCTTGTAAATGTCACTTTAACGTGGTTCGCTGGCGAGATATTACGTAGTCGAAATAAAGCGAAAGCACTGACGATACATGCAGATTATGATAATGCAGATTACGATGATTCATACTTTAATTATTAACCATGTGGAATAGTCTAAAAGCATTTTTTAATACAAAGATTTTCCCAAATGGGGCGAATCAAATTACGCCGGCGTTACATCGTGAAGCAGGGCATGAGATTATTGATAGGGTATATTCGGCTTTTCCTCAAGGAGTCATTAATGATGAGGCTGTTACACAAGCATCACTTGGCGTGGCTACTAGCGACTCTCCTAAATGGTGGATTTTCATAAAAGGGAATTACGCAAATTTAGGTTTTACGGTCACAAAACCTTTCGCAAAGGTCATTTGGCGCGGTAACTTTGATGTGCACGAGATTGATTTTGGTGAGTTTGCGAAAATAAATTTAACTGCTTTAACAACTGAGCCAACTCCAACTGGAAATACAACTAATTTAAATCAATTTGTGACGTACAACGGTACGCCGTATTTTATTGACTATTTGGGGAACAGTATTGTTTTAGCTAACGGTCCGCAAAAGTGGCGATATGTTATCCAAGCTGGACAAGAGAATGAATTAATCATAGGTACTACAAGTTCAGACATTATGGTTTGGGTTCGTGGACAATTACAAGATATTGTTTCTAATCCTACAGGATCACAAGAAGTAAAACAAGATGGAAATAAGATTATTCCGCCGACTACAAGACCCTTTAAAGTTGGGAATGTAGTACAAGTGTTAAAG
>JAHDBE010000025.1 GCA_020630555.1 Saprospiraceae bacterium | reverse complement strand
AGTCAGTTTAGGAGATGATGGATGGTACGTCGAACTTAAGATTCCATATAGCGCCATTCGATTTCCAAAGAAGAAAGTACAGGAATGGAAGATTAACTTTTTTAGATTTCAGGCTCGTTTAAACGAGAGATCTAGTTGGTATCCGATTGATCCTGCCGGTACGGATTTTCTAACCCAAATGGGAGATTTGACGGGGATCACAGATATCAAACCTCCTTTGCGTTTATCATTTTCACCTTATTTGTCGGGGTATCTTTTACACTCTCATGATAAGAATAGAAATCCCGTAAATAGTACAGGCACAAGTTATAATGGCGGAATGGATGTGAAGTATGGTATCAACGATGCCTTTACGTTAGATATGACTTTGATCCCTGATTTTGGACAGGTTCAGTCAGATGATCAAGTCCTTAACTTATCGCCTTTCGAAGTGCGCTTTAATGAAAATAGACCGTTCTTTACAGAAGGTATTGAGATATTCAATAAGGGTAATCTGTTTTATTCAAGAAGGGTAGGTGGACGTCCTATAGGATTTTGGAATGCCTATGGTGATTTACAAGAAGGCGAAGAAATTGTATCTAATCCTACAGAGGCACAATTGTATAATGCGACTAAAATTTCTGGTCGAACAGAGAAGGGATTGGGTGTTGGTTTTTTTAACGCTGTTTCTGGAGCTACACATGCGGTTATAAAAAATACGGAGACAGGGGAAGAACGTGAAGTAGAAACTGGGCCTCTGACAAATTATAATGTTTTAGTCTTGGATCAGAATCTTCCTAATAATTCGTATCTGGCTTTCGCCAATACGAATGTGTGGAGAGAAGGTAGTGAGTATTATAATGCCAATGTTTCTGCTGTTGATTTTGATCTTAAAAACAAATCTCAATCCTACGGATTGTTTGGAGATGCTTCAGTGTCTCAACTCTACTTCAGCGATGCCGACGATATTTTTGGATACCGATATCGAGTGTTTCTAAATAAGTTGACAGGTAATTTTAATTGGTCCATCGGACATGATGCAATTAGCGAAAACTTTAATGCCAATGATCTAGGCTTTAATACAATTACAAACCAGCAGGCTTATAGGATGAATATGAGTTATGGGATTTATAATCCTTGGTGGAAAATGAATCGCGGTAACATATGGTTTAACTACAACCATACACGCATGATCGATCCGAATGTGTTTAGCCGCAATCATTTTAATACTGGATTTTGGTTTCAAGGAAAAAATTTCTGGAACTATAATTTATGGGCAAACTTCCGTCCTGAAGGAAATGACTTTTTCGAACCCCGGACTCCAGGTCGCCATTATACCATGCCTCAGTTTTATAATGTTGGAATTTGGTTAGGCACGGATGGACGAAAAAAGTTTAGAATGAACGGATCAGCCTTTATTTACAACACAGTAGATCCAGGACGTCATGGTGGTAGTTGGAATCTAGGGGCTCGTTATAGATTTACCGATCAATTTACCTTGGCCTTGGATACAGGTGTTGATACCGAAAATCGTGCTGAGGGATGGGTCGGATTTGGAGATGCTGGAGAAATATACATCGGTCGCAGAGATCAACGAACCTATTCAAATGTACTGTATGCAGAATATAGTATCAATGAAAATATGGCCTTTGACTTTCGACTTAGACATTATTGGTCAAAGGTGATATACGAGGATTTCTTTGAACTTAACGAAGATGGAAGTTTAATGAATTCGGAATATGACAATTTCCACGACTTTACATTCAACCTATTTAATGTGGACTTAAATTATAGATGGCGTTTCGCACCAGGAAGTGATATTTTCTTAAACTGGAAAAATAACATTGTCGGTGGTCAATATGCGGATAACATAAATTATGAAAATGTTTCTTATTCGGATGGTGTGAGACAATTGTCGGAGTATCCACAAAATAACAGTTTCTCCATACGAGTAGTCTATTACATAGATTATCAAGATATAAAACGACGAATATAAATACGGGTGTAAAGCGAAGTAAATCGTATATGAAAAAACTACTATGACCAATTCGATTTAAAATTAGCTTAGTTTGATTTACATTCGCGTGGGCTGGCCGAAGGGCTGGCCCTTTTTTATATGAATAAATGAAAGAACAATACTAACTTGTTGGCGTTCTATGCGTATGAATTTTAGATATCTGATTTGGATTGCAATTGGAGCGATGTTCTTAGCATCATGTGCTTCGTTTAAGCCTCAAGCCAAAGATGACGTTTTCTTTACTGTGCCCTTGCAATCTCACACACCAGAGTACGAATTATATCTAATTGGAGACGGGGGAGGTGCACCCATGGGGGAGAGTACTATTTTATTTGACCATCTGAAAAAGGAGTTTTCTTTGGCTTCCGCCAAATCCTCAGCGGTATGGTTAGGTGATAATATTTATCCAGTAGGAGTACCACCGAAAGATAGTCCAGAGTGGCCTTTAGCTAAACATCGACTGTTAGCTCAACTTCAAACACTAGATAATTATAAAGGAGGTATATACTTCATGCCAGGAAATCATGATTGGTATACCTACGGTTTAGAAGGCATTAAAAGACAAGAATACTTTATTGAGGAATACTTGGTTAATTTGGCGAATAAGGAAACTTCAGATTTCTTTTATCCCTCGCAAGGATGCGGGGACATTAAAGTGGTCGAATTAGATAAAGAGCGAGTTCTATTGATTTTTGATTCCCAATGGTTTATCAGCAAAGTCGATAAGTACGATTTTAGCCATTGCGAGATTAGCGATCGTCAGAGTTTTGAAAAGAGACTAAATGAAATAGTTAAAAGCTACTCAGACAAAACGGTCATTTTCGCTAGCCACCACCCAATTTATACCTATGGTCAACATGGCGGTAAGACCTCAAAAGGAAATCACTTTTTTCCATTACGACAAATTAACCCAAAGCTTTGGATACCCTTTCCAATAGCAGGGACGGCTGTTGGCATTGGTAGGACTCGAGTTACAGAGCAAGATGTTAAGCATGTCGCTAACAAATACTATCAACAAGTAGTCAAAGAGGCCATGGATCAAACCCCAAAAGCCATTTATGCCTCTGGACATGAACATTGTCTACAGCTTATCAATCGTGACGATCGTTATTACGTGGTTAGTGGGTCGGCGTCTAAAAAAGAAGCAGTTGGAATGGGAGAGGGAAGTTTATTCGCTTATGCTCAGCATGGATATTGTAAAATCAGTTTCTATTCAAATCAAGATCCAAGAATTGAATTTTTTGCTTTGGATGAAAAGAAGAGAGCGATAGTTCCTGTATTTAGTGGGTCATTGGATTTTTAGCTAGCGCTCATCCTCATAAAAGATCCGATAAAATTTACGACCCATTTCGTCGGTTCCCTTTTCTATAAGATTGCGATCACCATGAACGTAAATGTGGAAGTTTTTATCCAATTTAATTACGCTTTTAAACACGCGTGAGTAATTTTTGACAGCCGCTTGAGAGACCTGAAACTGATCATCAAATTGAATGTTTTTCTCCGTCTCTTGATCCTTTTTGTACGATTCAAAGAGTTCAGTGACATTATCATCCATAAAGACTTTTTCAGCGTAAGTGTCACTGTCAAAATCATGAATATGCTCGAAGAAATCCTTAGACCGATTTAAAATGGCTGCCTCATCGGTTTTATCGATGTCGTATACCTTTTCTAGGCGATCTTTGATAAACGACTTGGTTGTGTTGATGTACGCTTTAGTTTGAGCATAAGTGTCACCTTGTCGTTGTCTTAATTTTAAAAAATCAGATTTCCAAAACATGGCTTCGCTAAAAGCACTTGTTGTGTCTTTAATCAGAACTTTAAAACCAGTTTCAGTCTCAGTATTTAATATGATGGCAATTTTGTCCACCTTACCTATGAGGAGTCCTTCTACATGCTCCAATGTAAATTCGTTCTGAGCTTTTATAACTTTTAGAAATTGATCTTTAGATTCCACCTTACAAATCACAAGTGCTTGAACAAGTTCATCATCAATCAATAAGTCATTGATTTTAGCTAAAATACATTCGCCAGGTAATATTCTTGAATCATCGGATACGCGCTCTAACCGTTTTGTTATTTTTTGGCTTAAAGCCAAAAAAGCATCCTCCTCATTAAAAACTGAGTGAATTAATTCGAAAGGGGAGTCTTCTGTTTCTCGGTCAATAGCATGGAATTCTGGAGTGTTTACTGATCCTAAAAGATACTTTAAAATCCATGGAGATAACTCAGAATTTACTTCCACTACTGATTCAGAATATACACTACTTTCATCTCCGACATGTATTTTGTGGAGGGCTAATTCTTCGATATATGCTTGTTCGAAATTGATCATTCTTCAAAGTCTACGAGGTATATCCCCGATTCTTTTAATTCTATAATACGTTGCTTATATAAATTTCCTAAAGCGCGCTTAAATCGCTTTTTACTCATTTCAAATACCTTGTAAATTATTTGCGCATCGCTTTTTTCTGTAATACGAGTAAATCCATTGTTTCTTGTAAGTAAGGCCAAAATGCTCTGTCCATCTTCGTCTATGGATTGACTATTTTTTAAATGCAGAGAAAGATCAATTTTCCCGTCTGGCCTAACTTGTTTGATATACATTTCTCTAATGTCACCAATTTTTAAACTCTCAAATATTTCAGATTTATAGAGTAATCCTAAGCTGTCATTATTAATAACACATGAATATCCTATCTCAGTCTCTCGTAAAACAAATCCATTGATTTTGTCTTTTTCAAAATACTTAGCTTGTCGAGGAAGATGCTTTTCAATTTTCATGGTACCCGCTAATCGCTCTGTATCTTCATCGACATACATGAAAACGGCATATCTCTTTCCCTCTTCCATGTCAATGGTTTGTTCTCGAAAAGGAACAAGTAAATCTTTCTCTATGCCCATGTCGCAAAAGCTTCCAAATCTGGTATTGTGCTTAACAGGCAACATGGCCACTTCATTAGTGCATATTCTTGCGTCTTTTAAACTGGCACAAAGGCCCATTTCTTTGTCGTAATAGACAAATAAATCGACTGTTTCTCCAAAATTTAATTCTTCAGTGATTGCATAAGAGGGGAGTAGTATGTCCTCGTCAAATTGTTCGTCAGACGAAATTAAAATAAGGCCATCCTCCACTTTTTGATAAGGGATTAAGGATTGGTATGTGCCGATCAGGTTCATGGCGCGAAAATACATGGAATCTTATGGACTGTTTGTAATTTACCCAATAAACGAATAGATATGGACTTAAATAATCTTAAAATGGATTGGTCAAGGTTTACCCGTAGAGTTTTTATTGAGGCTTCCGCCAAAGAAATATTTAAACTATGGACAACCCAAAATGGTATGGAGTCTTGGTTTCTTCGATCCGCTAAATTCTATCGTAATAATGATCAAAATGCTGGAGATGAAAAGTTTGTGGCGGGCGATGGCTATTCTTGGGAATGGCATGGATGGCCTCATACCCATGAAGGTCTCATTTTAGAAGTAATTGATGAGAAGGAATTCACTTTTGATTTTGGTGAATCTGGAAAAGTGAGAGTAGAATTGGTAAAAGAAGATAATCAGACCCAAGTGATTTTAACACAATATGATATTCCTACGGATGAGAAATCGATTCGAGACTATTTCTACGGTTGTTCTCTAGGTTGGTCCTTTTGGTTAGTTAATTTAAAGGCTTTTATTGAGCATGATATAGTCTTAAATCATCCAAATAACCCGTTACCAGAATCTCTTAAATGTGAATTAGTCAACGCATAAAAAAACGCCGAAACGATACGTTTCGGCGCTTATTAAAATTTAGCTCTTAAACTTAATTGGAACCACATAAGATTTCATAGGTTGACATTCCGCCTCAATTTTTTCGTAATTCAAGGCGTGTTTGATCGAACTATCATATTTGTTGCTCGTGGTGTTAAGGACCATTAACTCTTTATTATTATTGACCATAAAACTTACGTACACCGTTTCGTCCTGATTTACATTGGTGAATTCTTGAGATTTCAACAGGTTCTTTATCTCCTTAACAATTGGAGACTCAGGAGTTGATTCAGGAGTGTTCGCGTGGGCGAAGTTAAATGTGCTAATAATAATGGCTAAAAGGGCTAAAGCTGTTTTAATTGATTTCATGATGGTTAAATTTAGGTTTAGAAAGAATGTTACTTAGAAAACCAATAAGTCTTCCAAAAGTTCGAGTTAATATCGACTAAAGACTTTTTACTTATTGAAGGTTATAGGTAATGTGTATTTTTTGAATACCGAGATTTCCTCAGACTTTACTGGCTTATAATTAAGGGCATACTTGATAGATGTATCAAGTCTAGAGTCCGAAGTGGACAAGACCACGATTTCTTTTTTGTTATTGATTAAAAAGCTGACGTACACAGTCTCATCTGTATCAACATTCTCTACTTTTAGTTTAGAGAGCATTTTGCTTAATTCTGTTGATAAGCTACTTTTTTTAGGATCTCCACCTTCAGCGGCTGATGCTGAACCTACGAATAATCCCATAATCAATAATGCGGCGAAAACAATTCTTAAATGTTTCATGATGGTTAATGTTTAGTGATTAATAGTTTTTTCAATGGTTCAAATATGGAGGCAAATCGTATTCTTTGCTTGTTTATCAGACGAACGAATTAATTTTATCTACGTTTGTTATTGTTCAGTCAACAAGGGTATAAATAGCTAAAATGAGTCAAGATCCTCATGCGATTTTAAGCAACGTTTTCGGTTATAATTCATTTCGTGGAGACCAGGAATTAATTATTAAATCTGTGTTAAATAATGATGATGCCCTCGTCTTGATGCCTACTGGTGGTGGTAAATCTTTGTGTTATCAAGTGCCTGTTTTATGTAAATCTGGAATAGGCATAATTATATCTCCTTTGATAGCCCTCATGAAGGACCAGGTGGATGCATTAAGACTTAATGGAGTGGAGGCCAAATATTTAAACTCATCACAGAGTTCAGACGAACAACAGGAGGTGCTCTCTTTGGCGAAAGCCGGAAAACTAAAATTTTTATATGTTTCGCCTGAAAGGCTTATGGCTAATGACGGATGGCTTGTAGACTACTTAAAACAATGCGAAGTTAATCTAATCGCTGTCGATGAAGCACATTGTATATCACAATGGGGGCATGATTTTAGGCCTGAATACCGAAAGCTTCGGAGGTTGAAATTAAAATTCCCTGAAGTTCCTTTTATTGCGCTTACAGCTACCGCAGACAAAAAAACGGCAGATGATATTGTTAGAAATTTAAATTTGGAAGAGCCTAAGCGCTTTGTTTCTAGCTTTAATCGCGCTAATATTTTTTACACGGTTCTCCCTAAAAAAGATAGCCGCCAGAAATTGTACGATTTTTTAAAAGATAAAAAAGGACAGTCTGGTATTGTCTATACACTTTCTAGAAAAAGTGCCGAAGAGCTCGCTCAAAGATTGATCGATATGGGAGTGATGGCTTGGCCCTATCACGCGGGTATGAGCTCTGAACGTCGAGCTCAAACTCAAGATCGTTTTATAAACGACCAGATTGACATCGTAGTAGCGACAATTGCTTTTGGGATGGGCATAGACAAGTCGAATGTGCGATTTGTTGTACATATGGACCTACCAAAGAACATAGAAGGGTACTATCAAGAAACAGGAAGGGCAGGAAGAGATGGATTGAACAGTGAGGCACTGATGTTTTTCAGTAGGGGAGATGCCATGATACTTCGCCAGATGATCGAGGGAGTTGATGAAAAATATGAGTCTATCCTACTCGGAAAATTAAATAAAATGGTTGCCTTTGGGGAAACACGCCAATGTAGAAGAAAAACTTTGCTAGCATATTTCGGAGAAGAATTTCCTGAGGATAATTGTCAGTCTTGTGATAATTGCTTACGCCAAGTTGACTTTTTTGATGGAACAGTCATCGCTCAAAAAGCACTCTCTGCCGTTATGCGTCTTAAGCAGAATTTTGGTATTAATTATGTCATCGATTTTTTACGAGGTTCTAAAAGTCAAAAAATTAAGGAAGAACATACTTGGCTTAAAACCTATGGGGTTGGTAAAGATTTGTCAAAAAATGAATGGTCAAACTATATACGAAATTTGATTGATCAGAATTATTTAAAACTCGCTGATGGAAAATATCCAGTGCTAAAAATAGGTGTCAAAGGTCTGGCTGTTCTCTACGATGATGCTAAAGTTCAACTAGAACAAATTCCTAAAGATGCCTTGTCTAAGAAAATAGATCTTTCAATAAAGCATGAAGATCTCTTTGAAATGCTCAAACGGTTTCGTTTAAAATTAGCGGGCCAAGAACGTGTCGCTCCATACCAAATATTCTCAGATAAAACGCTCATTGAACTTGTCAATTATCTTCCGTTGCAATCGGATGATTTACTCAAAATTTCTGGTTTTGGCCATATTAAGCGTAATAGATATGGCGATGGATTTTTGAAGCTAATACGTAATTATGTTAAACAGAATAATTTAGAATCTAATATGGGCGATATTCTGATGCGTAAAATATCTAAATCGACTAAAGATTCTAATATAAGTTCTAGCACACAAATAGAAAGTTTCAATTTGTTTAAGGAAGGATTTAAAATTGACGAAATCGCCGAACGTAGATCGTTATCTAAAATGACCATTGAAAATCATCTTATTCATTTTATTGCCATAAATAAATTGGATTTATCAGCATTAGTAGATGCTTCAAAAATTGATTCTATCCAAGAGGCTTTAAATAAAACTAAAGGTTTAGGACTAGCGGCAGCCAAAAATATTCTTGGTTCAGATTATTCCTATGCTGAAATCAAGGCCGTACTATCTTCTAAAAGCTAAACTCTAGATACCTGCGTTAAATGATTGTAATTCAACACATTAGAGCATGCATCAAGAACTCATATATTTGCCTATAATTAATATTATGTTAAATAGAAAAATTGAAATATACATGACCTTTCAAATCCCATTCCCCAATGTCCTATCCTAACTCCTGAATATTCTCAGAAAATGGTTGATCATAAATTCGTTTGCCTGTAGCCTTATAGAGTGCATTTGCCAGAGCTCCCATAATTGGAGGTAATGTCGGTTCTCCCAAGCCAGTTGGATTTTCTCCGTTCTCAACAAAGAAGGTTTCAATTTCAAGCGGAGCATCCGTAGATCGGATCATTTGATACGAATTAAAATTCTTAGAATCGGGTTTTCCGTTAGTAAAATTTATTTTTCCAAACATGGCATGACCAATACCATCTACTATGCCACCTTCAATTTGATTTTTAGCACCTAATGGATTTATGACAATGCCACAATCAACAGCACACCAAACTTTTTTAATTCGAGGATTTCCATCGTCCATAATTATGTCAAGAACTTGTGCTACATAAGAATTGTGACAATAGTATGCAGACACACCACGGAATATTCCATCCATTTTTTCGCCCCAGCCAGATTTCTCCTTAACAAGTTTTAGTACGCCTGCGTAGCGTTTAGGGTCGTAATCATTAGATTCTCCAATTGGTCTATCGATAGCACGTTCAAATAATTCTAAACGAAATTCAATGGGATCTTTCCCCATAATTTCGGCAAGCTCATCTAAGAAACTTTGTTCAGCACCTGCAATAAAATTTGATCTTGGAGCTCGCCACGCACCTGTGGCAATGGTAGATTCCAATGTTAAGTTTTCTGCTTGATAATTATCCACGGTTCCAGCCGGAAATCTATTCGAGAATACAGGGCCACCATGAATTCCAGCTCCTTTAACCTCAAAACCTACTAGCTCATTCAATTCATTGAGCGCGGCACGGTACCGTACCTTGTATGCTGGACGGTATACTCCCCCAGTCATGTCGTCTTCGCGCGTGTATATAAGTTTGATTGGTGAATTAATTTTTTTCGAAATCATCGCAGATTCAAAAACCCAGTTTCCATAAAGTCGCCTACCAAATCCACCTCCCATACGAGTCATTCCGACTTCAACTTTTTCTTTTGGTAATTCCAATATATCAGCGAGTAAATTAGCCGTTATTTCAGGCGTTTGAATAGGTCCCATTAGCCGAGCTCTTTCTTGGTTAACATCCGCAAAAAAGTTCATGGGAGCCATAGTGTTATGTGGTAGAAATGGTGCGGTATATTCGCGTGCTATCACTTGAGCGGCTTCTTTAAAAGCTGTAACTGGATCACCATCTTTTCTCTGGACATTCGACTCATTCTGTAATAAATTATCCAAGGCTAACCAATGTTCTTCTGTATTCTCACCTTCGGTTTGATAAGACCATTCAGCTTTAATCGCTTTTTTGGCTTGCATGACCTGCCAGGTTGATTCTCCAACAATCGCAATTAAACTATTCAGTTTGAATGGATTTGCGATCCATGAATCTTTAGGATAAAAATCCGTATTTAACTCAAACACGTCGATGATTCCAGGCATGCTCTTGATTTCATCCTTATTAAAGCTGGTCAGTGTTTGTCCAAATCCAGGTGCATGTTCGATCATTGCAATTTTTGCACCCTCTTCCATGTAATCCATACCAAAGATTGGTTCGCCTGTCACAATAGCTATTCCGTCCACATTCGCCTTCCCTTTACCAATTATCGAAAAATCTTTAGGATCTTTGAGATTTACATTGTCAGGGATTTCTAATTGACCAGCCATATCGGCAAATTTTCCGTAGTGTTCCGATCGCTCTGATTTTTCGTGATAAACGATTCCTTTTTCAGTTCTTAATTCTTCGAATGGAACACCCCACTCTATTGATGCGGCATCTAAGATCATTTTTCTGGCAGACGCTCCAGCTTGTCTCAAATCATTCCATCCCTGTCGAATAGATTGGCTTCCACCAGCCAGTTGTCGTTTATATATGGCTGTATTTAGCGGGGCTTGTTGTACGATCACTTTATCCCAATCCACATCTAGTTCTTCAGTAATGATCATTGGCATGGCTGTTTTAATATTTTGTCCAATCTCTGGATTAGGAGACATAATGGTTGTAATACCATTCTCCCCTATTTGTATGAAGCCATTTAGTTCAGACCAGATTTCAGGCTTTTCTAAGCGAACAATTTCTTTGAAATGAGAATCTGAGCTACAACTACTTAAAAAACTAAAGCCTATACAAAGCCCTCCACCTGCAGCTGTGGAAACTTTTAAAAACTTTCTACGATTGTATGATTTCGTTTTTGAAGACATGATGAGGGTTTAAAGTTTGGTAGACGCTGTTTTAACGGCTTCTTTAATACGCGTATATGTTCCACATCGACAGATATTTCCTTGCATACCTTGTTCGATTTCTTTGTCGGTCGGATTGGGGTTATTTTTTAGTAAGGCAGAGGCCGACATGATTTGACCTGGTTGGCAATAACCACATTGTGCCACATCGTGCTCTATCCATGCCTGTTGGACTGGATGTAATCCACCTTCTCCGAGACCTTCAATGGTCGTTATTTCTCCATCAACATTCTTAACTGGCACTGAGCAAGATCTAATGGCTTTACCATTTAAATGCACTGTACAAGCGCCACAAAGTGCAATTCCACAACCATATTTCGTACCTTTCAGGTCGAGCTCATCTCTTAGGACCCAAAGCAAAGGGGTGTTTTCGTCCACATCAATTTTTCGAGTCTTTCCATTTATTTTCAAAGAATAACTTGCCATATCAATATTTTGAATTGAATGTATAAGTTAGAAATAAATAAATAGAGAGTTTAAAACTTGGATGCTTTTATCTTGGCTTTCGCCAATGGATATGTGTTTTTATAATTCAGATTAAAAATAAGATTTATGAGATTGAAGACTTGTCTTTTGATTTTTTTTATCGTTTCAATCATTTCCTGTGATTCGGATAGTATTCGGTCTATATCTAATAAAGAAGATATAGTGTGGGAAGTAGATCGATTCAAAGATGTGAGAATTCTTCGTTATGAAATTCCAGGTTTTGAAAAATTAAATCTTGACCAAAAAAAGCTTGTATATTATTTAACTCAAGCAGGTCTTGCTGGAAGAGATATTATTTACGACCAGAATTACCGACATAATCTGGCCATAAGAAAAGCTCTCGAAGAGATTATATTAAAATATCGAGGAGATAGAAAAACAAAAGATTGGATCGCTTTAAAAAACTACGCAAAACAAGTTTGGTTTGCTAACGGGATTCATCATCATTACTCAATGGATAAATTTCATCCTGATTTTTCATTAAGTTACTTCAATGGACTTTGTACTGAATTAAATATCAAGCTGAATGCCGAGATATATGAGGCTATTTTTAATCCCAATTTTGATAATAAGAAAGTGAATTTAGACCCGAGACTTGGTCTATTAAAAGCGAGTGCCGTTAATTTTTATTCATCTGACATCAGCTCTGACGAGGTGGAGCATTTCTATGAGAATAAAGCAGCTACTAATGAAATTAATCCTGTCGAATATGGCTTGAATTCTAGATTGATTAAAAATGGTAGGGGCGAAATCGTAGAAGAAGTTTATCGAGTCGGTGGAAAATATAGTTCTGCATTGACGAAAGTCGTAGAGTGGCTGAAGAAAGCGAAAACAGTGTCAGAGAATAATATGCAACTTAAGGCTCTTGAGCTATTGATTAAGTATTACGAGACGGGTGATTTAAAGGTTTGGGATCAGTGTAATATAGCTTGGCTCGAGTCAACAGCAGGTGATGTCGATTATATTAATGGTTTTATTGAGGTTTATAATGACCCTATGGGCTATAAAGGATCTTTCGAGAGTATCGTAGAAATAAAGGATTTCGAAGCATCGGAAAGAATGGGTATCATCGCGGATAATGCCCAATGGTTTGAGGATAATTCACCGATTCGGGATGAGCATAAAAAGGAGAACGTCGTCGGGATTAGTTATAAAGTAGTTAATGTCGCAGGAGAAAGTGGAGATGCCTCCCCTGCTACTCCAATAGGGGTAAACCTTCCTAATTCCAATTGGATCAGGGCAAAACACGGAAGTAAATCTGTGAGCCTTGGAAACATTATCGATGCCTATAGTAAGTCTACGGGAAGTGGTGTGCTAGAGGAATTTGCTCATGATCAAGACGAAATTGATGTTATAAAGGAATATGGAGAACTCGGAGATAAAATGTCCACGGCTTTGCATGAGGTTATAGGACATGCAAGCGGTAAATTAAATCCTGGAGTGGGTACACCTAAACAAACTCTCAAAAGTTATGCTTCGACTTTGGAGGAAGCTCGAGCGGATATAGTGGCTCTTTATTTTATCCTAGATGAAAAATTGATTGACATTGGTGTCATGCCAAATCTAAAACCTGCAATAGCAGAATACGACAGTTACATTAGCAATGGTCTCATGAGACAGCTGCGAAGAATAGAATTTGGTAAGGATATAGAAGAATCACATATGAGGAATCGCCAAATGATTGCAACGTGGGCATTTGAAAAAGGAAAGAGAGAAAACATAATCGAGCGAGTCACGCGGGACGGCAAGACATTTTATAACATTAATGATTATAACAAACTTAGAATTGTTTTTGGGGAGATGCTTACCGAATTACAAAGGATAAAATCTGAGGGAGACTATGATGCTGGGAAGGAACTTGTCGAAAAGTATGGTGTCAAAGTTGATCCCGTTATCCATAAAGAAGTTCTTGAACGAAGTGCCCATTTAAAGGTTCCAGCTTATTCTGGATTTATAAATCCTAAGCTAGAGCCAGTTTTAAATGCTGAAGGCGAAATTATTGATATTCAAATCGTTCAGCCCAAAGATTTTGAGACTCAGATGCTGGAGTATGCTCAAAACTATTCTAACTTATAATTAAAAAAGCCGCATTGATGATGCGGCTTTTTTAATATATAATTTACTCGACAGGATTAAAATCCGAATCCGCCACCACCCATTTGCATGAGCTCTTCGAAAGTCTTTTTTTGATATCCTGATTTGTCCAAAGAAAATACTGAATCATCGAAATCCTCTTTGAATTCCACAGTTGTGGAGGTCATTTTCATCTGTCCCATATCCATAGTGAATTCAAGTGGAAATCCTTTTAATTCAAAGAATTGCATTCCTTGGATCATTCGATTGTTAGCTTTTACCTCAGGGGCAACGTACATGACAAAGCTCATACCGTCTTCCATTTCTGGATGCTTAATCGTCGCTTTGATACATTTGAATCCCGCGATTTCTTTTGTATCGTTTTCGTCATAGACAATGTCCATTTTACTCATCTGTTCAGCTTGGTCAGCATTCATTTTCTCCATTTCCTTGTCCGTGCTCTCTACCATCATTTTTTGCCCCATGGCATTGATTAAAACAAGTACGTCACCTGTGGAGCCATTAAATAATGATTTGGTTTCAACCATACCACCCATCATGCTTGCTTTAGATAAATGTTTGTCGCCAGAGTAGAAATATTCAGTTTGTGTTCCTTTCATCATCTCTAGCATCATGGCCATTTGCTCATCGTCTGAGCTGATTTCTGTGATCTCTTGTTTGAGATAGCCTTTTTGAGCATTAACACTTAAAGCCATGATAGTCATACAAAAGATTGAAAAGAATAATTTTTTCATTGTTTGCATTATTTATGTTTATTAATATCAGTTAGAAAAGTCAACAATATGATGGTCAGGTTGTATTAAGTTATCCCTGATTGCAAAATATATAATGGACGCCACTAATGGGAAAAAGAATACCAAGAGTATCCAAACTATTTTAAGATTATCATTTTTAAATTCGCTTCGCACAATACTTACAATTGCAGATATCCACAGTATGAAAAATAATATACAAAGGGTCACCGCGCAAAGAATAATAAAGATTTCCATGTTTTAATCGTGTTGTTCTAAAACACTAATCATCGTAATGACTATTAAAGTTTCTCAGGTGTTACAAATATCGATGAATTAACCAAAAATTAAGATTAATAGTACCATTCGTCGATATATTTCGAAACGATTTTCGCCAAGTTCTCTGCATCAGATATGGCTCGATGGTGGATTCCTGTAAAATCAAATCCTTCTAGTTTTACTGTTTTTTTCAAACCACCATGTTTAGTAAGGCCTCGATTTTCATGGTACTGACCTTTAATATCTATGTAATCCTCGACCCAATCATAGTCCATTTTGTGCAAGCGACAATCATTTATAATGAGCTGTTTATCGAAAGAACCCCAACTGCACAAAAGAATTTCGGAATCATGATCAAAAATCCAATCTTCAAAATCTTTAAAAACCCTAGGAAAATCTTGGGCTCTATCCACATCCTCTTGATTAATAGAAGTCAGGTTTTTACAAAATCCCGATAAAAGTGGATTGACAGTAGGTCGAATAAAACGACTAAATCGAGATAATTCTTCTCCGAATTTATTGACTAAAACAGCACCGATCTCAATGATTTCATTAGACCCTTTAGGGGGTCTTCCTAACCAACAAGTCGCCTCTAAATCAAATACAACAAATATCAAAATTCTATATTTTCATATTCAATGGGCGAAGTAGATGAACTCGGCCAATTTATGAGGTCTTCTAATTGATAGTTTATAAGACGATTATGATAAAACAAAAGAAGTTTTAGATTCTCAGTTAAAATCCTTCCGTTCTTATTTAGAAATAAAGGCTTTTCCGCATGATATATCCCTAGGTTACTTAAACCATCCATTAAAATTTCTTCTGCGGGGAGATCAAGTTCGGGAGTCAGTTTTAAACGATCTAAGTCTCTCATACTGTGAAGTTTGGATCTGTAAACATCAAGTATTTCTATAAATTTGTCTTTTTCTACCGACAGTTCCTCTGTACTGACGTTTAAAAAATTATAAAACTCCAAATCAGAGTGAAGGTTTCTGAAATAATTAAATCCTACAAATGCTACTAAATGGCTGGTTAAAACCACATTATTTCTGAAATAGCTTTTCACGATGTGATCACCTAGAAGTTTCGTATACACAGATTCCCTTTGACGATTTGCGGCAATGACACCTTCACTTTTAAAGTAATCATCAATATGGATTATATCTCCCCTTTCATCGTAACTCTGACCTTTTTCATTTACTCTGTTTCCTAATACGTCAAGCGGTTCTCCAAAAGATAAGATGATCTCTGATTTTTTAGAAAATAAGGACCAAATGAATTTAAAGAGTTTTCGGTAACTCGTGTATTGATCTTTAGATCTTATGTATTTTTCCTTTCCATCTCTAGATAATTGTTGGTCGATTAAATACTTCCCTTCAAGTACAAAGTGATAGCCTACGACAAGTGGAACAATAAATATTTTATTTGATTTACCCTCCTCAAGAGTCATTCTTTGTGACTCGACCACTGAACCCAAAAGACCTAATTTTAGTGTAGTCTCTAAAGCGCCGCTTCTACTTCGCGTACCCCCAGGAAAGAATATGTTATTTAACCCTTTATTCAAGGATAGAGTAGTCATTGCTTTAAGACACTGTAAGTAAATTGGGTTTTTCTTTCGACGATCTACTTTATAAGCACCTAATCTATTTATAAAGTAACCGACTAATTCTACATCAAAGAGATTTAGTCCAGCTCCGAAGGCAAATGGCGGTAGACCTACAATTTCATCCAAGGACCAACCTATCATGATAGAGTCTAAATTACTGAAGTGCGTCGGGACCACAACGACGGTACCCTTATCAAATAAAGATCTAATCGTCTCGACGTGACCAGTTGCTTTAACTTTTTCGAACAACTGTCTTTTATTGCCCCAAAAACGGCGATGATTCCTTCCAGAAGCAGTATTAAGTAAACGCCTAAATATTGCGGCAACAAATTTTTTCGTGAAGTTGTAGGTCTTCAAATTAAAAGTTCCGACAATTTCCTCATTATATCGATTGATAATACGTCTTAAAATCTGTTGGTATATTTCCTGGCTATTTTCTTGTAAGGAGGCGTCCTTTATTTCTTTCGCTAGTGACTTCCAATACGTTTTATCATCGGCGGGATCCACTTTCCAAGGATCTTTTTTTACCCTTTGTTTTTCGAGATAAACAGTTTTACTAAGAATTCCTTCTAAATCAGAGAAATGATTAGTCAGGCGAGAATATACAAATTCGTTCATTTCATGAACAAGCTGCTCTCTTTTGTCATGGACTCTTTTAATTGGCCATGTTTCAGGATCTTTCATTATGTTTTCTCTCCTTCCCGACACTTACTTAAGACTTTCGTTGGTTTGTTCTATAAAATTTAAAATTTCTTCTCCTCCCATTTTTTGTACAGAAGAGCTAATAAATTGTTGGGGTAATTCACTCCAATGTTCTAATAATGCGTTTTGGATTTTAGAAACATTTTCTTCGCGTAATCTGGGTCTAACTCCATCAATTTTAGTGTATACTAACACAAAGGGAATGCCATTCTCTCCCATCCAATTAATAAATTCTAAATCGATCTTCTGTAAAGGGATTCGACTATCTAGCAAGATAAAAGTACAAATAAGTTGATTTCGTTTATCCAGAAAATCACGAATCATTTTGTCAAATTTTGCTCGTTCTTTTTTGGATACTTGAGCATATCCATAGCCTGGAAGGTCTACTAAATGCCATAACTCATCTACAAGAAAATAATTAATAAGTTGAGTCTTACCAGGTGTATTAGAAACTCTAGCTATCTGTTTTCGACCAGTTAAATAGTTTATAAGAGATGATTTACCCACATTGGATCTTCCAATAAAAGCATATTCAGGAATATCGTAATTGGGACATGCCTTAACGTCATTAAAACTAGAAATAAACTCAACCTGATTAATCTGCATAAAGCGGCACTTTATTTGTAAGTATATATTATTGAATTATTTAATATGAATAATCTATTGTGGACAAAGATTAAACTTAATTTGTTTTCGTTTAAATGAAAACCCCAAGATATGCGTAAAGTAACAACAACGATTTTATTTCTTCTTGCTTATTCTTCGCTATTTTCTCAGTTTGAAATAGGCGTAAAAGCAGGAATTAGTTCCCTTCAACTGGCCGAAGAGGGCTTGGTTGTTAAAAATGATGAATCTGGCAATCTCCAATTAAATTTTAAAGATGCTGAATATGGTGTACATTTTGGCTTGTATTCTCGTGTCAGTTTTTTAGGGATTTATGTAGAACCAGCCTTTTTATTGAATTCTTCGCAGACAAATTACAGTCTTATTGAGACCAATGAATCTGGGGTTTTTGAATCCATTAGGGCTGACATTTACAGAGACCTGACTATACCTGTAAAAATCGGTATAGACGCCACTCTTCTTAGATTACATACTGGACCAGTCATTCATGTTCAATTAGACAGAACTTCAAGTTTGCTTGATGCGGAAGGTTTTTCGGAAGATTTTGATAAAGCCAGATATGGCTGGCTCATAGGAACAGGCTTGGACTTATGGAAATTACGTTTTGATATGGACTTTCAATTTGGACTGTACCGTTTTGGTGATCACATTGTCTTTCAAGGTCAGCAATTTAATTTTTCAGAAAGACCGGCGAGAGTTGTTTTCACATTAGGATACGCCTTTTAAATTGGTATGATAATTGAACATAATATATAAGTAGTTAGTAAAATGTAACTGTTAAACCAACATAAAGGGGCTCTTAGGAGTCCCTTTCTTAATTTAGGGCCTCAAGGATTGGGTTATGTTCTTGATATCGAAAATCTACGGCCGTAACACCACTTACACCCTGCTCTTGCATATAAACACCATATAAAATATCCACCTCGGCCATCGTTGCTTTATTATGCGTGACAATGATAAACTGAGACTGTTCTGAGAATTTTTTAATAATGCGATTAAACTTTTGGATGTTGGCATCATCTAAAGGGGCATCGACCTCGTCAAAAATGCAGAATGGAGCAGGCTTTAAAAGGTATAACGCAAAAAGTAATGCTGTCGCAGTCAATGTTTTCTCACCTCCCGATAATTGACTTAAAGATTTTGGTCGTTTTCCTTTAGGCTTTGCAATTATTTCTATGTTTGATTCTAGAGGATTTTCCGCATTCAAAAGTATCAAGTCACAATTGTCCTCCTCAGAGAATAGGCTTCTGAAAACATCAATAAAATTCACTCGAACTTTTTCAAATGCCTCCATAAATTGACCAGTCGCAGTCTCTTCTATTTCTTTAATGGTTTCTAATAAAGATTCCTTCGCCTCCTCAATATCATTTTTCTGCTTCGTGATGTCATCAAAGCGAATTTTCATTTCATCAAAAGCCTCTACGGCCATAGGGTTTATCTCTCCAAAATTATTCAATCGATTTCTTAGTTTTTCGACCCTAAGATTTAATTGATCTATATCAACATCTTCCTCGATTTCTGTTTGCTGTATATCTTTTAGCTCTATTTGGAATTCTATTCGCAACCTTTCGGAAACCGCATCAATTTTAAATTTGACCTCTGCATACTTTTCCTTCATGGTATTTATAGATACCTGTAATTGGTTGAGTGTGCGATTCTTTTCCCGGATTGCATCTTCATTTTCATGAATATTAGATCTCATCGAGAAATACTTTTGCTCTATTTCCGAAAGCAAAGAACTTTTAGCGGCTTTCTCTTTATACTTTTCCTGAAGGAAGGCATTTATTTCTTCTAGCTCGATTTTTAATTGAGCGACTAAATCAGCATCTAGACGACTTGAAGATTTCGATTCTTCAATACGCTGATGCAGCTCCTCAGTTCGATTTTTTGTAAAACTTTCCTCTTGGTTCAAACTCTTACATAAATTATCCTGCTGAATGAATTGAATATTCGCTTGGTTATAGCGTTCAGATAATCGAGCAAGCTCACTCGTCAGGGCCTCTAAGCTACCCCCTTCCTCTTTGGGATCCGGTAATTCGGAAAGCTGGCTCTTGGCTGCAGAAAGTTTGTCTTTATATTCTGTTATGAAGCCCTGCTTATTCGATACTTGAGTTTTTAAATCCTCAGATTTTTGACGGATGTTTTCATTTGTCTGGTTATAAGCATCTAATTTTGTGATGAGCTGCAGTTTCGAATTTTCTAATCCTCGGAGTTTTTCCTCCTCTTGTTTAATCTTGGAATTCAACTCCTCTGTACGAAGACAAGCAAGCTTTGTTTTAATATTGCTTATTTGGGTTTACAAAGCCGCTTTTTAATCATTATATTTCTTTATCTGTTTTTGTAGTTTTTCTAGGTTTTTCTTGCGACCTATCTTTTTTCCTTCAAATAACCCTACAGATCCACCTGAGATACTAACGGCCTTTTTGACATAAGTACCATTCGCTGATAATATCGTTAAATCATCGTATTCGTTTGATTCAATACTGTCATCTTGATTCGTATAGATGTACACATCCTTTAATAGATGAAGTAACAGCTTTTGATATTTAGAATCGACAGTAACAATGTCTCCGGCGAATACTAAGTCTTTATACGCACTTCTTGAGTCTAGACTTTCGTCAATTTTGTCGAGAAGGAAAAAATGTGCCTTCCCTTTCTGGGCTTGTTTTAAGACGTTTATGGCCTCTTTTGCCGCATGAATATTATCTACAATAAAGTGATTTAAATAAGGCTCCAAAAAGTGTTCAATTACCGCTTTGTATTCATCCTTTACATCTAAAATATCTGATAGAATAGGCGCTTTTTTTGACCATTTCTGGGTAAGAAACTTTATGGATTCAGGAAATCCTTCTAGGTTGTCTATCATGCTTTGAAGGAGGTCAAGCTCATTTTGTTTAGAATCGATAGATCTATTGACGATTACCAGATTTTCATGATTCTCTGTTAATTGGCCTTCAAGATTTTCCTTTTTCTCGCTTAAAGATTCTGATTCATCTTTGAGTTTATTAAGGGCTTTTAATTGTTTGTCTATGTTATCATTAGTTGCTTTAACATCACGTTCAAACTCAGCCTTTCCTTGCAAATAAAGTTGGATATCATCATCGTTTCATTTCGTCTTGATGAGCTTCAATTCCACTTTCTGTTATAGCCAGGTTTTTTTCAAGTTCAAAAACCTTATCCTGTAATTCTTGTCTTTTTCTCGTTTGTTCGTCGAGTAAATCTTTACTCTGATTATAATTCGTCCTTAAAATTGTGAGCTCTCCCTCGTATTTTAGGGCTTCTTTATTTAGTGCTTCCGATTTAGTTTTTTCCTCGACCAATCGTTCTGACAATCTTTTAAGTTTGTCAGTCAGTGCACCGAGATTCTTTTGGTTTTCAGAAGTGGACTGATCGAGTCTACTTACATTTTGAGACTTAAACTCAATTTGCTGCTCCACTATGCTTTTGCGGTTTTCTTTATCTCGTATCCCGTTCATGAACTCATTAAGTTCTTTTTGCTGGGATGAAAGCATAGATTCTTTGTCAAGTTGATCTTTCTTGTTTTTCTGTAGATCAGCTTCTAAGGTTCTTATTTCCGTTTCGAGTTTTCGGTAGTTGTCTTGGCTTTCGCCAATTTTATCGCTTAAATCCTTATTGTTGTCTTTGTACGATTTAACTGAACAAAGTGCGTTTTTTATACTGAGCTGTTTGTATTCATCTTTGAGTTCAAAATACCTTTTGGTTCTCCTTGCTTGTTTTTCAAGAGATTTCATGTTGCCCTCAATCTCAAACAATAAATCCTGGACTCTATCCAAATCGGCAGAAGTCACTTTGAGTTTATTGATAGTTTCTCGCTTTCTAATCTTGTATTTAGAAATACCTGCAGCTTGTTCAAACATCTTGCGACGCGCTTGGTCTTTGTCAGCAAGGATGTCATCAACCATTCCTAGAGCAATAATGGCATAGGAATTAGATCCAATTCCTGTATCCATAAGAAGGGTTCGGATGTCTTTTAGCCTACA
>JAHDBE010000024.1 GCA_020630555.1 Saprospiraceae bacterium | reverse complement strand
AATATTTCCGACAGAAATTATTCGCTTAATGAATCCTTTGACCAAAGCTTTTTGAATTACGCTTTATATGTGGATAAAAATATCTTTTTACCAAAAGGAATTACTTTGTCAGCAAACCTTGATCACACGCGTTACTCTTCAGAGTTTTTCTCAGATGCCCAAGAATTTTGGCTTCTTAACGCGAGTATAAGAAAGGATCTCTTTGATGCAAAGTATAGTATCATTGTTAAAGGATTTGATTTGCTTGGACAGAATTTAGGCCTTGAGAGAAATGGTGGATTAAACTCATTAAATCAAACGGAGTACAATACTTTAGGAAGATATGTCACCTTGGGATTTCAGATGAATTTAGGTAAGGTAAGAAAAACAGGCATTAGCATTGACGTTGGAAATTAGTGGGAATTTTGAAGCTTCATTATAATAAGCTGTTTAAACAGCTTTTATAATAAATACCTTTTTGAACAGTTTCGTAACCAATTTTGATGCATCTTTTTAATACCAGTTTCTTTTGTGTTAAACACGTTTTAAGATTTATTTAATAAAATAATTTTTCAGCTCTCTTGAATTTTTTCAGGAGAGCTTTTACTTTTGTATCAGATGAAGAAACCCTTCAGTCATATCAAATCTATTTCTGCCACTAACATGGCAACTGACTTTTCGTATATGATGGCTTGTATGTGTTGTATGATGTGTTGTTGTATGATCAACGGGCCAATGCTGTTCTAAAAATATTTTTTAAACTAATTATAGCTAGAGCCCGAGAGGGTTCAGCAATGGTATTTCTGTACCCTCATTTTGGCCGGCAAATTAAAATTATCCAAAATGAGCCAGACAAATTTTCACTTTGACACTTTACAATTACATGCAGGACATGAGATTGACGCAACGACTAAAAGTCGAGCGGTGCCCATTTACCAGACAAGTTCTTTCGTGTTTGATAATTCCGAACACGCAGCTAATTTATTCGGACTAAAAGAATTCGGAAACATCTATACGCGGATCATGAATCCGACAACAGATGTTTTAGAGAAACGAATTGCTTCGCTGGAAGGCGGGACAAACGCGGTTGCTGTCGCCTCAGGACAAGCCGCGCAGTTCATTGCTCTGAATAATATTTTATCCGCAGGAGACAACATAGTAAGTTCATCATATTTATATGGAGGAACTTACAATCAATTTAAAGTAAACTTCAAAAGGCTTGGGATAGAGGCCCGGTTTGCCAATGGCAATGAACCCGAAAGCTTTGAGGCCTTGATAGATGATAAGACTAAAGCCATTTATTTAGAGAGTATTGGAAATCCTCGATTTGCAGTTCCAGATTTTGAGGCCATTGCCGCCATTGCCCAAAAGTATGACATACCTTTTGTAGTCGATAATACTTTTGGTGCAGCAGGATATTTGGTTAGACCTATTGAATATGGAGCAAACGTAGTGGTTCAATCTGCAACGAAGTGGATAGGTGGTCATGGGACAAGTATAGGTGGTGTCATTGTCGATGGAGGAAATTATAACTGGGGCAATGGAAAGTTTCCACAATTTTCTGAGCCCAGCCCTGGATATCATGGGCTAAAGTTTTGGGACGTTTTTGGAGAAGGTAACCCATTGGGTTTACCCAATGTAGCATTTGGGATTCGTGCGAGAGTGGAAGGTCTTCGTGATTTCGGACCCGCAGTAAGTCCTTTTAATAGCTTTCTATTTATTCAAGGATTAGAAACCTTGTCTTTGCGCGTACAAAGAACCGTGGATAATGCGCTTGCCATTGCTAAGTATTTAGAAAGCCATGATGAGGTGGTATGGGTAAATTATCCAGGATTGGAAAGCTCTCCCGAACATGATAATGCTAAAAAATATCTTAGAAATGGATTTGGTGGAGTTTTAAGTTTTAAGGTAAAAGGGGGAAAAAAGCAAGCAGATAAAATTGTGGATTCTGTCCAGTTGATTTCCCATTTAGCTAATGTTGGGGATGCTAAGACACTTATCATCCATCCCTCATCCACCACTCATGAGCAACTAAGCATCGAAGAGCAAAAAACTTCTGGTGTTGAGCCCGGGCTACTTAGATTATCAGTCGGTATTGAGTATATCGATGACATCAAATCGGATTTAGCACAGGCTATACAAGCAAGTGTTTCCACTGAAAAGGTTTTAGTTAACAAATAGTTGGATAAACAGGTGGCACCCAAGTGTCACCTGTTTTCCAAGACAATGGTATGAATATGTCGATACAGAAATTTAGATATAAGGGATTTATTAACCTTGAAAACGGAGGGCAATTAGAAAATCCTGTTATTGCCTATAATACATACGGGAGGCTAAATAGAGATGGATCAAATGTAATCTGGGTTTGTCATGCCTTAACAGCAAACAGCGATGTACTCGATTGGTGGGACGGACTTTTTGGAACGCAGAAGCTCTTTGATCCTGAGAATTACTTTATTGTTTGCGCAAATATGATTGGATCGCATTATGGATCAACAGGCCCTTTAAGTACACATCCAGATTCAGACGAACCATACTACCACGACTTTCCGCTCGTAACCATCAGAGATCAAGTCAAAATTTTTCAAGTGCTTTCTCGTCAACTTAAGGTCGAGGATATCCAATTGTTAATTGGCGCATCTATGGGCGGCCAGCAGGCCTTGGAGTGGGCCATTAATCAGCCAGATCGAATAAAACATTTGGTTTTGCTCGCGACAAATGCGATTCACTCGCCTTGGGGGGTAGCATTCAATGAATCTCAGAGAATGAGTATTGAGAGTGATCCTAGTTGGTTAGATAAATCTGAAAATGCAGGAATACTAGGAATGAAAACGGCAAGGTCTGTCGCATTACTTAGTTATAGATCTTATGAAACATATCAATCCACACAACAACCCAGCGATGAAAACTTGATTTTTCCAGATCGCGCATCGAGTTATCAAGTACATCAAGGAAATAAACTCGCCAAAAGATTTAATGCGTTTTCTTATTGGTTTTTATCCAAAGCCATGGATAGTCATAATGTAGGAAGACGGCGGGGAGGAATAGATAAAGCGTTATCCCGCGTAAAATCAAGGACATTAGTATTGACCTTAGAAAATGATGTGCTTTTCCCACGAATTGAACAAGAAACCATCGTAAGAGGCATAGATCGCGCCATACATCAGATCGTGCCCACGGAATATGGTCACGACGGATTCTTAATCGAAACAGAGGTGATAGGTGAGCGTATCAAAAAGTTTTTAAATCATAAAGATTTTAATTTACTGGATTATAAGCGCAACCATTCTGTTGGTATTCGAGTGGGCCTAGTAGGTCTTGGGCATGTAGGAAGGGCCTTTTATGAACAAAGTTTATTGCGAGATGATATCCAAATTTCAAAAGTTCTTGTAAAACGGCAAAATGTCGATCGAGATATACCCGAGGATAAATTGACTTACGATCTCCAAAGTTTTTTAGCAGATGATAGTTTAGATGTTATTGTCGAGCTTATTGATGATTCACTGGTGGCTTATACTTTGGCGAAAGCCTGCTTAAGAAAAGGATTAACTTATATCTCCGCAAATAAGAAAATGCTTGCCATTCATCTTGTCGAACTAAAGGAGTTAGAGCGGATTTATGGTGGTCATTTATTTTATGAAGCGTCTGTAGGTGGCGCGATTCCGATATTGAGAAATATAGATGCGTATTATACATCGGAACCTATTGTGAAAATTGAAGCCATTATAAATGGATCGACGAATTACATTCTTACTCAGATGTCTAATGAGAACTGGAGTTTTAAAGACGCTTTAAGGAAAGCTCAAGAATTGGGTTTTGCTGAATCTGATCCTAGTTTAGATATAGAAGGATTTGATGCGGTTTATAAAGCAACCTTGCTGACTTATAGTGCATTAGGAAAATACGTCAATCCTGATAAAATCAATCGCCAGGGTATTCAGAAAATAACTCAAGAGGATATTCAATTGGCGAAAGCCAAAAATGAAAAAATCAAATTGTTAGTAAGAATAGAGGACGGAGAATCACCTAAAGTTTCTGTTGGACCAGAAAGCATAGATCAAGACAACGAGCTCTTTTATATAGATGAAGAGTTAAATGGAGTTGCAATTAAAGGTGCATATAGCGATGTGACTTTATTTAAGGGGAGAGGTGCAGGTGGGCATCCTACCGCTTCAGCTGTTATGGCAGATCTGGATTTAGCCAAAAGATACTTGACGGACAAAGTCTTAGTCTGATTGTTTGGAATCTAGTAGAAAAGCATCATACAATAGTGCTCGGATTAAATCGAGGTTGATCTCTAATGCTGTTTTAAAATACATGACTCCGACGTGTTTACGGTCATCAAAAATTAAGATATCCTCGGCATCCGGAATTAGTCGTCCTTTGGTAAAGCCCAGAGCTACGGCTTTTTCCGGAATTTTCCCCCAGGGCACGGAGGCGGGCCAAATATAGCATATCCGTTTATTTACGGAATAAAAAGGAACATTGTAGGATAACTTCTCTTTGACAAAAGGAATGGTTTCTAAAATTATCTCTCGTAGCTGCTCGACGATTTCTAATTCTGTAGAACTTAAATGATCCAAGAAATCGGCGATATCTCTGAACTTTATATTTCCTTGAAATGACATTTAGTTAATTCCGAATTGGGCGCGTAAAAAATCGCTCAATCTGCATCCCATTCCAAGAGCACGTTGAACGTCATTTTTGCCTCTTAATTCGTCGTTGAGATTTAAATAAGAAATGGCCCGTTCTTGTAATGAGGCGCACATGTTATATTCTTGTTGGATAGCCATGTTAAAAGAGTTGACAGCTTCATTATATAAACCTAAGACATTCTCTGTTTTACCTTTTTCAAAGTTAAATTCAGGATCATTGGGTCGAAAAGAGACGGCTTTTTTAAAGTCCCCTAAGGCATCATTATATTGTCCCATTGCATACAAGACTCGACCTCTATTTATATAAGCCACATCGTAGTCTGGTTTTATAACTAATGCTTTCGTGAAATCAGAAATGGCATTATCCAAAATTCGAAGCCTCGTATATACGGCTCCTCTTGATAGGAAATGATCTGGATTATTTGAGTTTAACTCAATGGCTTTTGTAAAATCATCAATGGCGATGGCGAGACTATCTTGTCCTGCGTTTGAATAGTAAATGGATTTTCCCCGATTTGCTCTTAATTCAGAATTTTCTTTGACCGCAAGTCCTTTTGTAAAATCCTCTATGGCTTTTTTATAGTCTCCTTTTCTGTAATAAAAGTCACCTCGACCTTCATAAGCCTTTATCGAATTGTCATAATGATTTATGGCATGAGTCCATAAAGATTCTCCGTCTTTCCAGACTTTAATTTGTTGTATAGATAAATAGCCGAATACGAAAATGAAAACAGCTCCCGATATGGTTGAAAAGAGTTTAGTCTTTTTCGCTTTCGCGAATGTTTCAATGTAATGAGCGGCTATAAAAAATAATCCAAAGTATGCCACGTAGGTGTATCTATCAGCTAGATAATCCATTCCTGTTTGGCCGAACTTAAAAGCAAAAAGCACATTCACTAAAAAGAAGGCGAGACCAAAAAATAATATCCTCGACTTGGTATATGATCGATATAAACCAAAAGCTAAAAGTGGTATAATTAAGAATCGAATGGTATCTAAAATGCCTATGGCGTCAGGTGGAGGATAGGAAGAAGATAAAGGGTAAGGAATAATGAACTTTACAAAATATATGGATAGCGCATTACTCAGATAAAACAAACTGTGCCAAAAAGGAAGTGTTTCTGTGTCCCCCAGTGCGCCGTGGTTTTGCATTACTATGAGACCTACAACACCTATGATAAGAGACATAAACCACATAGGCCACTTAGAAAGAAGGTTTTTTGTCGAAATATTTCCCTGAGATAAATAATCTACAAGTACTAGTGAAAAAGGAAGTGAGACAGCCTGAATGTTACACAATAATGAAGCTATGAAAGTGAGGTATAGCCATATTAGATTTGATTTTTTACCATCATCTAAATAATTTAAATATTTAATAATAGCCGAAAAATAAAAGAAGCCAAAGAGCACATCTTTTCGCTGGCTTATCCATGCTACAGATTCTACGTGCATAGGATGAACCGCAAACAAACAGGCTAAAAAGCACGCTCCTAATGTGTTTAGACCAATCTTGCGAGCCACTTTAAAAACAACAAAACATGTCACAGCATGTATTAATGTATTAACGATGTGCCATCCTCGAGGATTGTCAATTCCGAAAAACGCATAATCAAATAAGAAGCTCGCCGTACTAAGTGGATTATAATTTCCTGCAAGGTCTGTAGAAAATATCCCCACTATTCTTTCGAAGAAATTTAAATTGGAATTACTGATCCAGGGGTTTTCTAGAAAATTGATCGGATCCTCCCAATTAACAAATCCATTTGAAAAGCTAAATGAATAAATAACAAAAGCAAGAATGCTCGGAATAATGGCATAAACCCAAGAATAGGTTTTAGTTGTAATGTTTTTGGGTGTCTTGTTTTTCTTTCTGGTGTGCTTTGGCATAGCTTGTTATTTAGATCGGTATTTATCACTTAGGCCAATACCAGATTTTATCATAGGGAGAATCTTGTCTAAGCGTTTCAATTTAGTAGCCTCTCTTTTGGCTTCAACAATATATTCGATGAATTCTTTCTGTTTGTACGGAGCTAAAGATTCAAAATCTTTACTTAGTCCATGGCTTTGAAGTGCATCATTTAGAAGGGTAGGGATTTTCGATGTAGCTGACTTTTTTCGATCTGGTTTAATCTCTAGGCCTTTTTTTTGATTTTCAATGGCTTCGTTGATATAGGCCTTTAATACATGTGGGTCGATCTCCGTTTTGTTTTGAAAGCGCCATTGACGCATGCCTTTCGTTTTTCCCTCTTGCGCGTTAATTAATTTTCTATTTGGATCCTTTAGAAAAACGCCTTGATGAAACCATACGGCGACGTAATTTTTAAAAGCTCCTAGACCTGCTACATTTTTACCATTCAAAGTGTAAGTCGGCATGCCCCATTTAATGGTTTCGGTTAATTCCGACTTTCTGAAGATTGAAACTAAAGTTTCCAATTCATCCTTCCATTCAGAATGTTTCTCAATAAAGGCGTCAATGGTTTTGCTCTGTTTCATACAAGTAATTTACGATGACAAGTTTAAACTTTGCGAGATCAGACGATGAAAATGATGCACCCCTTTTTCTTGTGTAGGACTATATCTTCCGTTTTGATAAAATCGGCTTCTCAAACCTCGTTGGACAGCTTCGACAACATATTCATCTTCTCTTTCGGTCTTTGCGGAGAAATTTACTGTGTCCATATCATCAAATGCTTTTTGATCATATATATAGAATAGGAAACTCACCTTACATCGATCTACTGAAATCGGTCTTACAATATTGATTTGTAATCCATAGGGGTAAAAGTTTAACATCATGTTTGGGTAAACCCAGTAATAGTAAGCAGTAATGTTTTGTCCATAATCCTCATGCGTGTCTGGTAGTTTAAAGCAAGGCGAACCCTCATCACCTATGCCTACTTGGACATTGCAGTAATCATAGATTTCGGTTCTATATTGACCGTAGTCTAACATCCCATTTAGAGTTTCATGTACGAATGGTATATGAAAACCTTCTAAGTAATTATCACAATAAAGTGCCCAATTCGCTTTGATGTGATACTCCATATTGTATTGAGGGGCTGACCTAAATTGTTCAATCGGCAAGAATCCCACTTTCCTTTCGATAGAGTGAACTAAGGAGTCCCATTCGATCACTGGATCAATAGAGGTGAATAAAAATTGACGCCATTTTTTTAAAGGAAGTTCATGTAAGTGATCGCAAGGTCGCGGAAAATTTTCGGCGTCTTTGAACTCAGGCATACTATGCATGGTGCCATCACTATTAAAGCTTCGTCCGTGATATTTACAAACTAGGCGTCTTGCTTTTGTGGGATGATCGGCAAGTAAAAATCCACGGTGTGTGCACACATTAGATAGGCATCGGACTTTCTCGTGGTCATCGCAACTTAGAAGCAAAGGTTCGTCGACAAAATGCTCCAATAGTGTAAATGGGTAAAAACTTCGTGGTCCTAGATTTAGACTTTGTTCGTCATTTATGAAATGCCAAGTTTTTGCAAAAATTTCGTCTTTGGCTCGATCAAAATAATTTTGATTTGTGTAGAAGGATTTATCAATGGTTTCTGCTCGTCGTATTTCCTCGTTGACTTGTTTCATGAGTCAATTTTTGTCATCTAAAAATTGACTGCAAATTAATTAACTCATGGTGTTTTGAAAATCGAATTTTAGAAAACGTATTCAGATTTGTTTGAGAAATGGCGAAGAGCATCTGAATTCCATGGATTTCCCCCTATCCAGCATTTTTTTAGCTTTCGCCAATGTAATAAATCAAGTTGCATCGAATGCAATTGGTTATGCATAAGTGATAATTGTTCTAAATTCTTTAAGTCGTAAAGACGAGTTGGGATGCTCTCTAAGTCACAATGTTCTAAAGACAAAGTTTTTAGACTGTTAGGTAAACAATCGAAATTAAAAGCACCTAAAGGAATCCAGTCGAGAATCAGGGTTTCGAGTTTGTTAGAAAAAACCAGTTGGCCGAAAACTAGATTTTCATTCCCTCCTAAGTCAAGTTTCTCTAATTGTTTCCAAATAGACGCTGTTTCAAATTTGGAAATCAAATTTCCATTTAGGTTTAATACTTTTAGTTGAGGCGAATGTCTGAGGAAAAATGGCGTCTCGCTTAATTCGTTAGCATCTAATAAACACCACTTCAATTTAGCTAAGAATACATTTTGATCTATGGATCTTATACTGTTCTCTCCTAAGTCCAGAATGTCAAGTTCTGTAAGCTGATTAATTTGATCGTGGATTGAACTTAATTGATTATTTCTAAGATAAATTTCCTGAAGTGTATACTTAGAATTTTTGAAGATTGTAAAATCTACTTCTTTGATGAGGTTGTTATTTAGTTCTATTGCTTGCAGTTTTTTTAGATGACTTAAAGAATTTCCTATTTCGGAAATATGATTATCAGAAAGAATTAAGGCTTCCAGATTTTTAAAATGGCCAATGGCCTTCGGTATTTCTTTTAAGTTTTTCTTAGATAGATCCAATAGGAAAACACGTTCAGGATTTTTCAAGGCTTCATTTAGATCGGTATACCAGGTATTGTTTTTGGCGAGATAATATTGTGCGGATAATGAGGAAGCAAAAAATAGAAAAGCAATAGCCGTAATTAAATTCTTCATAACTAGAAGATAGTGACTGTTGAACAGTTTTCGAATTAATATATACAGATATGTCACGAATTAGAAATCAGTCCATTCCATTTCAAACTGACTTATAGAAGGCTCGATGCTGGAGTGATCTAAAAATTGACGCAAGTCAGATCTAGATTCGTGTACGTTATTAATCCTTAAGTTATTAGAGATTTGAGAGAGACCATCGAATACTAAATCCCAAGAAGATGTGGATTCTATTTGAGCGATGTAACCTGAATCAGGATCTAAAATAGCATGACCAATTTTGGTTTGATCTCTGTAGATTTCATATCCTTTGAAGCGATGCTCTTGTCTTTTTATACAATTAAAACGATTGTCCCAAGAATATATCTTGTCATCCTTTGAAATGACGGAAATTAAAGAGACCTCTAGGGGCTTGGTGAAATTTTGCGTCGTATAAGTGCCGCCATAACAAAACATCTCGTGTGTTTTATTAAACCCGATTCGTTCATAAACCCGAATGGCGCGTTCATTTAAGGTGATAACTTCGAGAGAACATCTTTTGATATTTTTTGCTTTTAGATCGGGTAGGATATGTTCATACATCTTATCAACATGTCTATTGCCTCTGGCAGATTCGATCACACCTGTCCCAGTATTGTATGCCGTCAAAATTCCATCCACTTCATCAAGACAATGAATTATGAAACTGACAAGTTCTCCATTCTCGCTATGGCCCACGGACAAGTTGTAATTAGCATTCGCCGCTTTAAATCGAGCCCTCCAAAATTCTGGATCCTCCGGCATCTTCACAAAGTAATCCGAAAAGGAGTCGCATAAACAGTTAACTATAACTTCTATAGAGTGATTGCTCAGATTATGATACGCCATTTTTATTTTTTAACTCCTTAGCTATTTTTTCGCCAATTTGGATTAGATAATGATCTGCATGAGTCATGCTGTCTTGAATAGAATTTGCCAGATCGATCACCTTATATGTTTTTTGAATGTTCATGTCGGTCGCATTTTTTAAAGAGAGCGAACTATCACCACAAACAGCAATAAGTTTTTTATTGTGACGATGACACAATTTGGAGACGCCATCTATCACTTTACCAGAAAGACTTTGATTGTCTAAATACCCTTCTCCAGTAATTATAATATCAGCTTTTTTAATTTGATCTTGAAGTTTTACTAATTCAGAGATAAAATCAAATCCGCCCAATATTTGAGGACTTAAAACTTGTAAACCAGCCGCAATTCCACCCGCAGCACCTGCACCAGGGAAATGACATTGACACCCATATTCTTTTTCGAGTAAACGACTAAATTGGCGTAAGCCAAAATCCAGATCTTCAACCATCTGTGGATTGGCACCTTTTTGTGGGCCGTAAACATATGCTGCCCCATTTTTTCCGTAAAGAGGATTAGAGACGTCGCATAAAATCTTGACGTGTAAATCATCTAAATCCAATTCAGGAAATACAATTTCATCAATACTTTTTAAATCCTTAGCACTGACTTTCGTCAAAGCTCTGCGATTAGTGTAAAAAGCAAAACCTAGCCCCTCCAGAATGCCTATACCCATATCATTTGTGCAACTTCCACCTAAAAAAAGATTGATTTCCCGACATCCTTTGGACAAGGCATCTTGTATAAGTAAACCGGTGCCATAGGTGGAACTAAGCATCGGATTCTTTTCATCATGTGACAATCTATGAATACCTGAAGCATTGGCTAATTCGATAAATGCTTGGTGTTCATTTTTTAAATAGCTGGTTTTTATGGGACGAAAAAGAGGGTCTACTGTTTGGCATTCCTCATGATCTAATTCTAAGGTATCCTTTAATACTAATAAAGAACCATCGCCTCCATCGGCTAGGATTTGTGTTTTTATACAATGCGTTGAATCTACTTGCTGAAGGCCTTTGGATAAAGATTCCGAGACTTCCTTCGCCGTAAGGCACCCTTTAAATTTATCACAGGCAATTAAGATTTGCATGGCTCTAAAATATTAAACAACAATACTTTGATTTTACTGTTCTCAAAATACATAATTGTACTTTTGTCCACTCTTATTTAAAGCACTATATGTCTAAGGATTTATTACACTTTGTGACTTACGTCAAAGATGAAACTGCGCCCTGGGTGTGTTTTGTCCATGGGGCAGGGGGGAGTAGTTCTATCTGGTTTAAACAAATCCGAGATTTTTCGAAAAATTTTAACGTACTGTTGCTTGATCTTCGTGGACATGGAAAATCGAAAAGAGCCATATATGATAAGCTAAAACGTTATACTTTTCAGGTTATTGGGGATGATGTGATGGCTGTTTTAGATCATCTTAAAATAAAGAAGTCTCATTTTATTGGAATCTCTCTAGGGACAATCATCGTACGTGAATTAGCCGAACGCTTCCCAGATAGGGTTCAGGCCATGATTCTTGGCGGTGCTGTAATGAAGCTAAATATTCGAGGACAAATATTAATGCGCTTAGGTTTTATTTTAAGATCTGTAATTCCTTATTTATTACTGTATCGACTTTTTGCCTTTATTATAATGCCGCGAGATAATCACAAAGAATCACGATTACTTTTTGTGAATGAGGCAAAGAAGCTTTATCAAAAAGAGTTTGTACGATGGTTTAGCTTAGCCACGCGAGTTAACCCTCTGCTGAAGTTTTTTAGGATAAAAGACAGTGGAGTCCCGACTCTGTATATTATGGGCGAGCAAGATCATATGTTTTTGCCCTCGATTTCTAAATTAGTACAGAATCATGAATCATCTGAGTTATTGGTGATCCCAGATTGTGGGCATGTAGTTAATGTCGAGCGTCCTCATGTATTTAATAAAGAAGCAATCAATTATTTACTTAGTGCATAGAGTTAGGAGATTTTGATCCTATAGGTATGCGTATATCTTCTACTAAATTCTCAACCTCTATAGGCGGTTTAGTAGTAAACCGACTTACCGTTATGGCTACAAAAAAATTTAATAACATTCCCAGTATTCCTATCCCTTCAGGTTTAATGCCAAACCATAAGTCTTCGGGAAGTCCTGGTCCGCCTAACTGTGGTTTAAAATACCAAATATAAACCGCAGTAAATACGATGCCTGTTAGCATTCCGCTAATGGCGCCTTCCTTGTTCATTCGTTTATCAAAAATTCCAAGAAAGATCGCTGGAAAAAATGATGCTGCCGCTAGTCCAAATGCCAGAGCGACGACCTGAGCTACAAATCCTGGTGGATTAATTCCAGCTAATCCTGCACCTATGACGGCGACGGCGATAGCAATACGAGCAGCGATGAGTTCGCCTTTTTCAGTAATATGAGGCATGAAGTTTTTCTTCAAAAGATCATGAGAAATAGAAGAGGCAATCACCAATAATAATCCTGCGGCGGTCGAGAGTGCGGCTGCTAATCCTCCTGCAACAACTAGTGCAATAACCCAACCAGGGAGGTTTGCAATTTCAGGATTAGCAAGAACCATAATGTCCTTGTCTATAGTCAGTTCGTTTTTTTCTTCATTTGCTAAATATTGAATGATTCCATCTTGGTTTTTATCCTCAACGGAGAGAAGCTTCGAGTCTTCCCATTTGTAAAACCATGAGGGCATGTCCTCGTATTTTGTATTACTAACTGTTTCTATCAGGTTAGTACGTGCAAATACTGCAATAGCCGGAGCCGTGGTATATAAAATAGCGATAAATAGTAAAGCAAATCCTGCAGATTTTCGTGCGTCTCGAACTTTTGGAACGGTAAAGAAACGAACAATAACATGAGGCAACCCTGCAGTACCAAACATGAGTGCGGCGGTTATAAAGAAGACGTTAATTCGATCATTCATACCCATGGATGTATATTCTACAAAGCCGAGGTCTTTATGAAGTTGATTTAATTTGTCTAAGAGATAAACGCCGTCATGTGTTTGCCCTGCAAATCCTAATTGTGGAATAGGATTATTGGTCATTTGTAGTGATATGAAAATGGCTGGTACTGTAAAAGCAAAAATTAAAACACAATATTGAGCTACTTGAGTATATGTAATGCCCTTCATACCTCCGAGTACCGCGTAGAAAAATACGATTCCGATTCCAATGTATATTCCTGTTTCAAAAGGGACCTCTAAGAATCTAGCGAAGGCGACTCCAACACCTTTCATTTGGCCCACTACATAGGTAAAAGATACTAGTAGTGCACAGAGTAGGGCAACAAGCCTAGCAAAATTTGAATAATAACGTTCACCGATAAAATCAGGGACCGTGAATTTTCCAAATTTCCTTAAATACGGTGCAAGGAGAAGAGCAAGTAGAACGTAGCCTCCGGTCCAACCCATTAAATATTGAGAACCACCATAACCCATGAAGGAAATAAGACCTGCCATAGATAAAAAAGAAGCCGCAGACATCCAATCTGCTGCTGTCGCCATACCATTTGCAAGAGGAGAAACGCCACCACCAGCAACATAAAATTCTTTAGTCGAACCTGCGCGTGCCCACAAGGCTATTCCGAGATAAATACAAAAAGTGATTCCAACTATTATAAAGGTCCAAGTCTTAACATCCATTTCTTCCAGAATTAATCTTCGTTTACATTAAACTCCATGTCCAGGCGGTTCATAAGACGGACATAAACAAAAATGAGAATGACAAAACTGTAAATTGATCCCTGTTGTGCAAACCAAAACCCAAGAGGAATGCCACCGAGTTTAAAATTATTAAGTTGCTCGGCAAAGAGAATTCCGCAACCAAATGACACAAAGAACCAAATACATAATAAGATGCTTAAGTATTTTAAATTCCTTTTCCAATAGGCTACACGACGGGTGTTTTGGACGCTCATGACATTTGGTTGATTAAATATTGAAAATACTCAAATGGTCTTTCAAATTACGAAGGAAGTAAAAATAGATTGTGGTTTAGTAAAAAATATGAATATTGTGATTTTTAGTGGGAGGCTTTAATAAGCTGTTTAAACAGCTTATATATAAATACCCCAAATTTCACACGTATAACCATAACCGCCACATAAAATGAAAAAAGTTAGTTTTCGAAATTTAAACGACAAGTTATTATCGGGAAGATTAGAGTTGCCTATTGATCAGTTTCCAAGAGCATACGCACTCTTTGCGCATTGTTTTACATGCTCTAAAAATTTTAGTGCGGTTAGACATATTTCAAAAGCATTAACTCAAAATGGTTTCGGAGTTCTTCGTTTTGATTTTACAGGATTAGGCGACTCTGAAGGAGACTTTGCAGATACAAATTTTTCCTCTAATGTCGAAGATCTCTTGGCGGCTGCAAGGTTTTTAGAAGAAAAATACCAGGCCCCAAAGTTGTTGGTAGGTCATTCGCTTGGCGGGGCTGCGGTTTTATTTGCCGCAAGGCAGTTAGAGACTGTCGAGGCTGTGGCAACGATCGGTGCACCAGCGTCTCCAGAACATGTATCTCATTTGTTCGAAGAAAGTATTGACGAGATTATTAAAAATAAAAGTGCTAAGGTAAATCTGGGAGGAAGACCCTTTACGATTAAAAGTCAGTTTATCGATGATCTTCGAAAGCAAGATTTACCTGATGCTCTGAAAGATTTAAATAAGTCACTATTAATTATGCACTCTCCACAAGACATGACTGTTGAGATCGAAAATGCGGCAAAAATTTATAAAGCGGCAAAACATCCTAAAAGTTTTGTCTCTTTAGATGGCGCAGACCACCTTATGTCCGATAAAGAGGACTCTCATTATGTCGGTGATGTTATAGCGACTTGGGCATCACGATATGTGAGCATTCCTGACGAAATAGAACTTAGGTCGCCAGATTCTGTATTAGTCCGAATTGGTCGTGAAAAATATGTAACTGATGTACAATCAGGGCCTCATCGAATGAGGTCGGACGAACCAGTTGAGGTAGGAGGACAAGACTTTGGTCCCTCGCCATACGATTATTTATTAGCCTCACTTGGCACCTGCACAGCCATGACTTTAAGAATGTATGCAGATCGAAAAAAATGGGATTTAGATGAAGTACGGGTGCATTTAAATCATTCGAAAATTCATAAGGAAGATTGCGAAGACTGCGAGGATAAGGATCACATGTTAGATTTAATTGAAAGAAAAATTGAATTGAAAGGGAATTTAGATGAGATACAAAAGAATAGATTGTTAGAAATTTCGGAGCGATGTCCAGTTCATAGAACTTTACATGGAACCATCAAAGTGGATAGTTCTATCATTTGATTAGGTATTCACTGTATACTTATCAATTCATAATTTAATCTCGCCTTTGGTTTTTTTAATCGAACAGGGAGATAAATGTAATTTTTAAGTCTTTAAAAACTTTAATCTTTTACTTAAATAGAATGGTCTAAACTTACGATGATATAATTCGTCCTGTCTGATTGGTGTCATTATCTTACCGGTACAAAAAGTTCTACTTTTTTATGGAAAAAGAATTTAAAGCGGTTATTCAAGGAAAGTATTCGAATGTGTATTCGACACATGTCATTGTTCCGCCTGAGATATGGAAGTTTTTTCATGATAAGAAAGTAACTCGATTTATTTGTACTGTTAACAATTCAGTGAGTTATCCTTGTGCCATGACCTCAACAGGTAAAGGAGAACATTTCATTATGGTAAGCAAGGAAAAAATGAAAGCCATTAAAGTGCCAGTAGGCACTGAAGTACTTGTTCATGTTAAAGAAGATGACTCTAAATATGGCATGCCAATGCCGGTCGAACTCGAAGAAATATTTTTACAAGATCCAGAGGCAGAGCATTGGTTTGAAAAACTTACTCCTGGTAAACAAAGAAGTTTGTTATATATGGTGGGAAAACCAAAGTCAGAACAGACGCGACTTAAAAAAGCTGTTGTGGTGGCTGAGCATCTTAAAGCTACTCGAGGAAAACTTGACTATGTGCAGCTAAACGAAGACTATAAAAACTTCGATTGGTGATTTCTAATGGTTAGGATTTAGTATTGTATAAATCGCAGTGTCTAAATATTTTCCTTTAAAGTAAAATCGATCCTTATAGTGCCCTTCTTGTTTAAAACCCGCGCGTTCGAGAAGGGTTCTTGACTTGTCATTTGCCGGATTTATATTTGCCTCGATACTATGAAAGTTAAAGTCATCGAAAGCTTTTTCTACAATAGCATTCACTGCTTCAGACATTAAACCTTTACCTTGATAATCTGGATGTAACACGTAACCTATAGAGGCGCGATGGTGTGTTTTGTCGAATTGCCAAATACCGCAACAACCAATTAATTTTCCATTTTCTTCTAATCGAAGCCCCCAGTTTAAACCGATGTGAGAAACTTTCATATCATGTAGTCGTTTTATATGCGCGAGAATTTCGTTTAAGTTTTTTGCGGGTTCTTTGTCCAAGTACGTCATAACACTGGGATCAGATCGAAGAAAGAATAATTCATGGACATCTTTTTCTTCGACTTCCGTCAAAAATAAACGCGATGACTTTATTCTAGGAAATGGATCGAAGTTCAAGCATAGTTCGTGCATAATCGAAATATAACTATTTAGAAAAGAAATTGATATTTTACAGGGATGAAGAACTGGATTGCGATTTTCATAATGATAAGTATTGTTTTTTCATGTCAGAATGAGGAAGTTAATGAAGGCCCGAATGTAGACCCACCGAAAGAAGATGAAGAAATTCCTAAAATCATACCGAATGGAGATGAAGCATATATAAATGGGAGTTCAGAATATGTTTTTGAACAGTCGCAATTGCGCGATTATTATTTGATTATTCCTGATGAATCTTATCAGTTTATCAATAACGATCCTTCTGCTGAAGAGTATGTCGAAGGGATGATGATCTTTGAAGGGGATACAATTTCACCAGTTGGGATTCGATACAAAGGTTCTATCGGTGCCTGGGTGAATTGTTTAAGTGGCCCGGATTTATTTGATCCAAGTGGAGTTAAAACATGTACCAAGCTTTCTATGAAGGTTAAAATTAATTGGGAAGGTCGCGAAGAGCGTTTCTTTGGCTTAAATAAATTACAATTTCACTCCATGAATAATGATCCGTCGCAGATGCATGAGCGATTAGCGTATTGGTTATTTAATCAAATGGGAGTCAAAGCCCCCAGGTCAGTTCATGCCAGACTTTTTATTAACGGAGAATTCTCAGGATTATATGCCTTAACAGAACAGATTGATGGGCGTTTTGCTAAATATCATTTTGACGAGGACAATGATGGTAATGTGTATAAAGAGGCTTGGCCACTAAATTTTTCAGGAGCCCCTAATAGCATCGATTATTTTAAAAATGCCCTTAAGACAAATGAAGAAACTGCAGATGTATCGTTAGTTCGTGAGTTTGCTCAGCGAATTGTAGAGGCGGAGGAAGCAGAATTAAAGGATATAATAGAAGAGTATATGGACGTCGATAAAATTATTGCTTTAACAGCAGTGGATCGAACGATTAGAAACGATGATGGACAATATCATTGGTATTGCAATGGTCCGTCATGTGCAAATCATAATTTCTATTGGTACGAAGAACCGAATATGAAAAAGTTGCACCTGATCCCTTGGGATATGGACAATGCTTTTACTAACATTATTTTTGCGAGTAATCCTGTGACAACTATTGCTGATGATTGGGGCGAGACTTCCGCAAATTGTGAACCTTTTGAATATGGAATTTGGGGTCTAGAACAATGGTCCGCGGCTTGTGATAGATTAACCTATGCTTGGACCCTTTACGAGGAGGAATATGAACAAGCATTAATTGATTTTAAAAACGGCCCGTTAAGTTCTGAAAGTGTTGATGCAGTTTTGGATAATTGGGAATCACAAATTGAAGCATCTACTCAACAAGCTGCACAAGAACATAATGATGCCTTGAATATGTCCTTATGGAATTTTTCAATGGGAAGTTTAAGATCTCAAGTGGATTATGCGAGAGAAAATTAAAAAGGCGCCCGAAGGCGCCTTCATGTTACTTTATAAAAATAATTTGATTTCTTTTTTGGGTCTGGACTTCCGTCAATTGTAAAAAGTACGTGCCTGCAGGGTAATTGGCGAAAGCCAAAGAAAATACCTTACCCGAACTCAAATTAACGAGTCCATTAGACAAAACTTTTCCTGATACATCTAAAAGAAGCCAACTGAAGTCACCTTCCAAGTTATCTGTTTCAATATTTAATACATCATTTACTGGATTAGGAAAAACCTTAGTGTGCCCTAAATCTAAATTTTTGGTGCTACTTAATAATTCCATGTCATCTAAATTTCGAGAAGTAAAATACTCCCCATCACTTCTAGAATTAGGTAGACCAACTAGTAGACCTCCGATAGGAACATTCATACCAATGTAATCTACATCAAAAAAAGTTGCTCTGAAGTTAAAGCTTCCAGTCTGATCTTCTATGGGATATACCATGCCATTTTCAAGAACGCCAGTTGTCGTAAAATTTACGTCAATAAGCACTAATTCGGCTTCATATTCTTCAAAGTTACTGGACAGATCATTAAGAGTTACTGTTTGTACACTTACCATATTTCCGGAAGAGCTAGCCGCTCCAGGATCTTCGGTAGGAGCGAATTGCAGCATACCGCCAAATTCTCCGAGAGAACCAACTATTCCTGTAATTCCGTCATTAATTTGGTATGTCGAGGTAATATTCCCAGGATTATCATCAATCATGATAGCAGCTGTATTGTCCTGTATGTATTTTTGATTCCTGAATGATTGTTGGTATGTAAGTACGGCTTCTCCTGTGAGTCGATACAATTGTCCTAAAGTGCCAGCACGTAATTCAGAAATATTTGCTACATCAGTAACTGTTGGTCCTATAACACCTCCTTCAATGTCGTCCGAACTTCTGGCAGAAAAATAATCACCATCATTTCTGGAATTAGGGATACCAACTACATCAACCGTCCCAGGTACCTGTGTTCCAATGTAATCGGCGTCGTAATACGTGGTACGGAAATTATATGATCCGGAAGCATCTGAAATAGGATAAACGGTTCCGACATTAAAAACATCGCCTTCATTATCAAAGGTGAGATCTGAAACTCTAACTAGTTCACTTTCATACTCTTCAAAGTTATTTGTAAGATCGGCTAAGGTAACATCTTGAATGTCTACTGTGTTTCCTGTCGAGCTGGCAGCGCCTGGATCTGCAAGGGGAACAAATTGCAGCATCCCTCCGAATTCTCCGAGTGTTCCGGACAAACCAGTGATACCATCGTTGAGCTCATAAGAGCTCGTTATAGTACCATCGTTGTCATCGATTAATATGGCTGCTGTGCCATCTTGAATATATTTTTGTCCTCTAAAATCCTGTTGGAAAGTCAGAATAACTTCGTTAGAAAGCGTGTATTCTCCACCTTGTGCACTAGCTCTTAGAGTGGCAATGTCAGGGACAGGAGTTTGAGCCATCACTGAACTGGCCAAAGCAAGGAATAGAATTAAAGTATAAAAGTTTTTCATGTTATAAGGTTTGGTTTATGTCTCAATTTACGAAGACTGTATTAAGTGAGAATGAAATCACCGTAAAAACTAGCGTGAAAAATCAAATCACAAATTGATATTCGATATCGTTATTTTAGAGATGAATTCTAGATTGAGGATTCATCTAAGTTTATAGATGTTTTTATGAGGGCTTTATGCCCTTTTTTTGTTCATTTTGTGAAACCAAAACAATTATAGACCGTCGAAACAATAAATCAAGAGATGCAGAGGATTCAATTCATTTCAGCAGTGCTCCTTATACTGATTCTACAGGCATGTGGTTCCTCCAAGAAAATTCCCAGCTCTAATATTTTGGATGTTAGCAAATATGGAGTGGAATCAAATGATTCAAAAGAAGATAGCGAGACAATTCAAAAGATTATTGAATTGGCTAAATTAAATGGTATTGATACTATATTTTTTCCGAAAGGCACTTATCTCGTTAATTCAGTGAATGTATATCCCGGTGTGGTTTATCTTGGTGAAAAAGGTACACTAATAAAAAAAGTGCCTTATGCAGGAAAATGGTCTCGCATGTTTACCACGCAGAATATTAAATACGAGAATGATCTTGACAGCGAAGAATTGGTTTTCTTAAATCTTGAATTTGATGGCGATTATCAAAATCAAGGACCATATAAGGATTATGAATTACAACAGCAGCATATATTATATTTTGATGCACAGCCCACTAAAAAAGGCAGATTAAAAGGACGTGTCGAAAATTGTCATTTTAAGAACTCCGTTGGTGATGCTATCTCTTTATGGAGGAATGCCGATGTAATTGTAAGGAACTGTACCGCGTATAATGTCTTTAGAGGAGGAGTGGTCGCAACAGGTGGATATAGTAAGCTTTATGTCGAAAATTTTACTGCTGGTGGAAATACAGATTTAACAGGTATCGATGTTGAAATCGATGCGGCAGGTTACGGAGGAAAAAAGAATATTGATGTTACTTTATCAAATTTGCAACTTGAAGGGGATTTTGATATAATCATACCTGAGAATGGAAGTCTAATTGCCAATAAAATTGTTTCATCAGGACCTAAGTTTAATTTGTTAATTGGTGAGAATAGCCGAGCCACAATTAAAAATTCTGAATTTTATATTGGTGGATTAAAACGTCATGTGATCTACTTTCCTAATAATGTGACTTTCCAAAATTGCCGATTCAATATTCATGAAGAGGATGAAGTAAATGGACTGAAGGTGTTTATGGAGACTCGTTATAAAAGAGAGGGTAATCACTATCTCTTATTCAATGACTGTACGTTCCAATTAATGGAAAATTCTGGAAAATCGAATTATGGGATTTTTAATGAGGAAAATTTTACGCATTTATTAACGAATGTTTTAGAGCTTAATGATTGTCAATTCATAGGTGATTTTACAGCATCCATGATATTTAAAAAAGGTGGTAACCTTCGTATGAATAATATTTTATCTAAGGGAGAATTTGGAATTGAAATGAATTCTCAAAATGGGAAAACTCCAGTGGTCTTAGATATAAAAAATTGGGATGTGTCACCTAGCACAAGTGTTTTTAAACACCATCTACCTAGTACAAAAGATCATATTAAAATTGATAGATTAAAAACAGATCCTGCTAAAATGAGAAAAAGTCGGATGGGCAATTGGGATGTAAAAATAGTTCCGAAATAAGTTTACTTCGGGACTAAATCAGCTTTCCATTTTTCCCAATCACTTAAGAAGTACTGTAGGATAATTGGATTGTCTAAGGTGTTTACTTTTGTATCAATAATTTTAATATCCTTAGGCAGATTAAATGAGTTTCTTAAATAAGTCTCGTTTAAGAACTCGGTATTTAAACTCTGTAATCTAGAGTATTCTAAATCTTCAAAATCTTGATTCCTTGCCATCACAAAACCCCAGTCACCAAATGAGGGGACGTAACAATGAACAGCTTGAACATACTCGAATACTGTTTCTAATGTGTTGTGAATACAGCTAAAGGCCGAATTGGACATGTAGATTTCACCAGCTTGTGTGATAAAGGTCCCATTTTCTGTGAGATTATTCTTTGCTAAT
>JAHDBE010000290.1:1403-3577 GCA_020630555.1 Saprospiraceae bacterium | reverse complement strand
TAGGGTCGATTATGGTGATGGACAGTTCTTTTTAAATACAACACCTTTTGCTTTCACTAATTACCAAATGGTCGATAATAAAGCCTATCAATATATAGCGAAATGCCTTTCGTATTTGCCCAATCAAAATATACTCTGGGACGAGTACCATAAGGTAGTCCGAAAAATGGAGAAGAAATCACTTATGCATGTCCTGATGAGTCATGTAAGTTTGCGATGGGCGTATTGGATTGCTTTTGTATCGATGCTTCTGTTTATTGTTTTTCATGCTAAACGAAGACAGCGAATCATACCTATTGTAGAGCCGTTTAGAAATGAAAGTGCGGATTTTGTACGTACAGTAGGTGCGCTCTATTACAATGAATCCGATCATCGTGACATAGGATTAAAGAAAATTAAAATCTTAAAAGAATATTTAAACCGGACGTACCATCTGAGAGATATTCAATTTGATAATGACGAAATAGATTACCTCGTCGATAAAACAGTACATAGTAAAGAGTCATTAAAAGAGATGTTTAAATCGATTCGTTATGTTATGGAACATCGATCTGTGACCGAATTTCAATTGACTCAACTTAATCAACAAATAAACGACTTTTATAAATCTGCATAAATCACTGATATGTTTGAAGAAAGAGAAGATATGTCGGCTACTCGTGAAGCCATCGAAAAACTTAAGCAGGAAATTCGAAAACTCATTGTCGGCCAAGATCGAATGGTCGAACTCCTAGTGGCTGCCATTTTATCAAACGGTCATGTCCTCATTGAGGGATTTCCAGGATTAGCTAAAACACTAACAGCGAAGATATTGGCACGTACTTTTTCAGCGGAGTTTAAACGAATTCAGTTTACTCCAGATATGATGCCTTCTGATGTTTTAGGAACATCAATTTATAACTTTAAGGATTCGGCATTCGAATATAAGAAAGGACCCATTTTTTCAAATATGGTCCTTATCGATGAGATAAATCGCGCTCCTGCTAAAACTCAAGCAGCCTTGTTTGAGGTCATGGAAGAACGCCAAGTGACTAATGAGGGTATAACATATCCGATGTCTTCTCCCTTCATGATCATAGCCACCCAAAATCCCATTGATATGGAAGGGACATATCGATTACCTGAAGCTCAAATGGATCGTTTTCTTTTTAAGATTAATGTCGATTATCCAAATCTAGATGAGGAAGTGCGCATCTTACAGGGTATACATAGTGGGTCGAATAATGGGGATCTTTCTATGATCGAAAAGATTCTTTCTGATAGTGACATAAAATCATATCAGGAGAGTGTGCAAAAAGTTCATGTCGAAGATAAATTGCTTCAGTATATGGCTGAGATTGTCCAGAAAACTCGCCAACATAAGGATATTGCCATCGGTGCATCTCCAAGAGCATCGATCGCACTGCTTAATGGATCCAAAGCGTTTGCTGTGATGAGAGGACGGGATTTTATTACTCCGGATGATATTGCTGATGTAGCTATGCCGGTGTTAAATCATAGGATCACCTTGAGTCCGGAAAAAGAAATGGAAGGGACTTCTCCGGACCATGTCATTGATAGTCTTATACAGTCCATTGAGATTCCGCGTTAATGTCCTGGCATAGCTTATTCATATCGAAACGATTTTTTCAAATTGCTGTGGCTCTATGCTTTGGGTTCATTTTGGCGTATGCCTTTAAATGGCTTTTCCCGATTTGCGTATTTGGCTTTTTTGTATTTGCGGCGTTGACCCTCATCGATTTTTATCGCTTGTATTCCAGGGATGGATTGATAGGAGAGAGGATTGCTCCAAATAAATTATCTAACGGAGATGATAATGACATTATGGTCTCTATGCAGAATCGCTATCCTTTCGACATTAAATGTAATGTGATTGATGAAGTGCCTATTCAGTTTCAGGCGCGTCATTTAAATTGGTTACGGGATTGGCTTTCGCCAAATGATCAGGACTTATTTAAATATACACTTCGACCAACCAAGCGAGGGAGTTACTCTTTTGGACACCTTAATGTGTTTGTGACGAGTAAGTTTGGATTAGCCGTCCGTCGTTACCGCTTGTCGAGTGAAAAGGAAGTCCCAGTGTATCCTTCGTATTTACAAATGCGCAAATACGAAATCGCTGCTTTTACAAATGACCTTAGTGAATTAGGGATTAAGAAAATTCGCCGTATTGG
>JAHDBE010000290.1:0-1303 GCA_020630555.1 Saprospiraceae bacterium | reverse complement strand
TTTGGAAGTAAACTGAGTACAGTATTAAAAGCAGAACGAAAGCCCTCGCACATTTATAAGATTCAAGAACTGCTATACAATCAAAAATCCAGATACCTTGAATCCAACTACGAGTTGCTAAGCCGTTTTGTGCTCAGTAAAATTCGTCAGCGAAGTCTGTTGCTTCTATATACAAACTTCGAAACCTATAGCTCTTTTGAAAGGCAGTTGCCGTACTTCAGAACCCTAGCAAAGCGACATCTTTTGGTGGTTATCTTTTTCCGAAATACAGGATTAAAGGATATGATTCATAGCAATCCGACAAACACATTAGAAATCTACGAGCAAGTGATTGCCGAGAAATCTGAATACGAAAAAATACAGATCGTAAAAACTTTGAAAAAATACGGTATCTACTCAATTCTGACGTCTCCGAAAGAATTGACCATAAATACGATAAACAAATACTTAGAAATTAAAGCTAGAGGCTTACTATAGCCTAGATAACTTCTCCCTTAGTGAGCTTTCTTTTTTCGGTAAGCATCTTACCGTCTTTCACTTCACCAAGTATCACTACGTCTTTAGATTTGAGAAATTCTCTTGCCGCACGTAACATCTTCTCTTCTGAGTCTCTATGAATTTTTATACCTGAATTGGCTCCTTTGTTTCTTACTTCAATGTAAAATCCGTTCTTCAAACGAATGGGTTTAGTAGGAGGTCTTCCCATAACTACACTTCTTTTTTTTAATGAATGTCAGTCCTTCGTTAAAGACTGAGGCTCTTATTTAACTGAAAAATCCCGCAAATATTACAGAATTCCTAGAATTTTATGTGTTTGTAAACTGATTTTCCATGGATTTGGTTCGTTACAGTAGGCAAAAACTGCCTGTTTATTGCTTTCTAACTGCGGAGAATCCATAGGTTGGAGGTAAAAATGATCAAAATCCCATTCTTCAAATTGTTTTGGCTCAAGGCCAATTTGAGGGTAAACTAGTTTTAACTCATTTCCATTTTTAACAACAATATCCGATCCGGACTTCGGGCTTACACAAACCCAGTCAATGTTTTCTGGTAATTCAACGGTTCCATTGGTTTCGATGGCGATCTCAAATCCTTCTCGAGATAAGGCATTGACTAATTCATTATCTAATTGTAAAGCGGGCTCTCCACCCGTACAGACAATAAAAGCACGATCCATGTTTAGGCTATTTTCTAACCACATGGATTTAACTAGATCTACCAAATTTGAGCTTTCGTACTTTCCTCCATTTACACCGTCAGTCCCCCAAAAATCTGTATCGCAAAACTGACATATGGCTTTGGG
>JAHDBE010000289.1 GCA_020630555.1 Saprospiraceae bacterium | reverse complement strand
TTACGATAGTAACCGGAAAAAGACTTTATTTTCATTTTCAAGACACCTAATATTGCCTCGAAAATGATATTGCTGTTCATTTTTGACGTTCCCAGTTCACGATCTTTAAACGTAATAGGGACTTCTTGGATATTAAAGTCATTACAATGTGCAGCATATTTCATCTCAATCTGAAAGCCATATCCTTTAAGCTTAATTTTATCAAGATCAATGATTTCTAAAACTTCCCGGCTGTAACAAATAAATCCAGCTGTCAAATCTTTAACCTTTATGTTTGAGACGAGTCTAACATAAATAGAAGCAGAATAGGATAAAAACAATCGATACAAAGACCAGTTTTCTATGGCTCCCCCTTCAATGTACCGGGAACCGACAACCATATCCACAGACTCTTTCTTACACTCTTCAAGCATTACATTCAATTTTTTAGGATCATGACTAAAATCTGCATCCATTTCAAATAAAAAATCAAAGCCATTTTCTAAACCATATTTAAACCCTGCAATATAGGCAGTGCCTAAACCAAGTTTACCCTCTCTTTGAAGTAAGTGTATTCTCGAATTTGATGAAATTAAATCCTTTACGATTCCTGCTGTCCCATCTGGCGAATTATCGTCTACAACGAGAACCTGAAATTCTTCGTTTTCATCAAGAACAGCTTGGATAATATTGACAATATTTTCCTTTTCGTTGTATGTCGGAATTATAATAAGTGATTTAGTAGACATCTAAAGTTAAAGGTAGTCTTTTCGCGAAAAGCGTATTAAAATCTTTCTGGTTCAACCTCTTTTAAAATATCCATGACCGCCTCGTAAATTGATTCTGGATTTGGTTTTGAAAAATAATCGCCATCACTACCAAACGGTGGGCGATGGGCCTGAGCTGTAAATGTCTTTGGTGGCGAATCTAAATGAAAGTATGCTCCTTGTTCTTCAATGAGATTTTGCAAGATATAAGCCGAAGCACCTCCTGGCACATCTTCATCAATTATCAAAAGTCTACTTGTCTTTTTAATGGAATCCAAAATCTTATGTTCTAAATCAAAAGGCAATAAAGTACAAACATCAATCAATTCTACAGAAACTCCTCTTTTGGTGAGCAACTTAATGGACTCCTGCACTACCCTAACACACGAACCATAGGTAACAATTGTTAGATCCTCTCCTTCTTGGATAATTTCTGGCACTCCCAACGGCAGTGTCATTTCAAGATAATTATCAGGTAACTTTTCTTTTAATCGATATCCATTCAGACACTCGATCACGATACCTGGGTCATCTGATTGAAGCAAAGTATTGTAAAAACCCATTGCTTGGACCATGTTTCGTGGTACACAAATGTAAATACCTCTTAAAGCATTGATCATCATCCCTAATGGAGAACCAGCATGCCAAATACCTTCTAATCTATGCCCTCGTGTTCTTATGATGGCTGGTGCCTGTTGCAGACCATTAGATCTATATCTAATGGTGGCCAGATCATCACTAAGGGGTTCCAATCCATAAATCAAATAATCTAAATATTGGATTTCCGCTATCGGCTTAAATCCTCGTAATGATAGTCCAATTGCTTGTCCCATTATAGTCCACTCGCGAATACCAGTGTCGAACACCTTTTCAGTTCCATACTTTTCTTGCAAACCTGCAAAACCTTGATTTACATCACCGATATATCCAACATCCTCGCCAAATGCAACCACTCGTTTATCTCGTTTTAATGTTGCATCAAAAAAAGTATTAAGCACCTGATACCCATTTAAAACTTTGGACTCTTCTGAATATTGCGGGGCAACTGCTTTCACCCTTAGGGCTGCTTTTGAAGAATTGGAATACAGATTGGTATGATAATTTAATCCATCCGCTTCTAACCGACTAATAAATGAATTTAAATCGTCGGTAACTTTCCGTCCAGAAGATTCGAGTTCAATTTTTAATCTTTTGGCATTCTGAAGAACTTCGCTCATTACCGGATTTGGACCACTTAGGTCTCTTTTTAAATCCGAGAGTTCTGTACTTTGTTCAAAAGAATTATAAAAGGATTTTAGTTTCTCTCGATTTTCTTTTACTGGATTTTGAAAAGCCTCCCAGGCCCTTTTTTTACACTCCTGCACATAATTTTTGGATTCTTCTGCTATCTCATCTAAAGCTTGTTTAGTCAAGATTCCGGCAGCAACAATCCATTCACCAAATCTTCTATTACAATCGTTCTTAAGTTCCCACTCTAATCTTTCTTTGGATTTATATCGTTCATGAGATCCAGATGTAGAATGCCCTTGAGGCTGAGTCAATTGGTTTACATGCACAAGCGCTGGTCTATGGTTCTCGCGAACACTTTTAGCAGATTGCTCATAAGCATTAACAAGTTCTGGATAATCCCAACCTTTAACTTTAATTATATCTATACCATTTTTGCCGTCATCCTTAAATTCAAATCCTGCTAAAGCATCTGAAATATTGCCTTTGGTAGTTTGAAGGTCTATAGGAACTGAAATACCATATCCATCATCCCAAACTGACACTAAAAGAGGAACTTGCATGACAGTAGCAGCATTCATGGTTTCCCAAAAAACTCCTTCAGAAGTACTGGCATCTCCGATAGTTACAAAACTAACTTCATTACCATTTTTGGAAAAATCACTATCTCTTTTTCCAATATTTTTAATGTTTCGAAATTTTTTAGAGGCCAATGCAATTCCTAATCCTCTTGCCATTTGTCCACCAGTACACGAAATATCTGAGGAAACATTATATGAATTCGTTTGCTTAAGCCAATTTCCTTCGTCGTCAATCAATCGAGTGGCAAAATGTGAATTCATTTGTCTTCCACCCGAAAAAGGGTCATTATTAGGATCAGCATATAATTGAGCCAAAAATTGTTCTACAGAACAAAGTCCCAAAGCCATCATAAAAGTTTGATCTCGATAATAGCCCGAGCGCCAATCTCCTTTTTTAAATGCTTTGGCCATTGCCACTTGTGGTAGCTCTTTTCCATCTCCGTTTATCGCAAACTTGGCTTTCCCGGACAGCACTTCCTTGCGAGCCAACAAACTTGTTTCGCGGCTTACCAAACAAATCCATAAATCTCTGAGAACCTCTTGATGAAACTTAGCCTCTTGGGATCTCCCTTTAAGCATATATTTCTTTAAAAAAGAAAAATCTATCATTAAAAAAATTCAGGTTAAGATTGGAAATAGAATCTATGTACAAAAGTAAAAATTCTGCGATGATTATATTACATTTTATAAATGTTGACGTCTTAATGGTGTGTCATTCAAATTTATTGGATGACTGTTAACAATACATTATCAATTTTATTGGTAATGGGCAATTAATTTATCCTAACTTTGACTTATAAATTTTAATTACATGAAGAATTTTTTGTTGATAAGCGTATTTAGCCTTTTCCTAGGGGCAAATATCTTTGCACAAGAGGAGGAAACAATGCCTCTGGAAGGTCCTAAAATGGAATTAGAGACCCTTGATGTCGACTATGGTACAATAGAACAACACTCGGATCCAGTGAGAAAAGTAAATTTTACAAATACTGGTACAGAGCCTTTGGTTATTAAAAATGCTAGGGG
>JAHDBE010000288.1 GCA_020630555.1 Saprospiraceae bacterium | reverse complement strand
TCCTTTTATCTGGATCATCGTTATCATAATAGACATTAACAGGCAAATAATTATTAAGATCTTCATAGGGGACGTAACCCGTTTTGTTTAGATAAACTTTTCTGTAGACTTCGGATATATTAGCCAATTCATAAGCATTAACTCTTATGGTTTGACTGTCGTAACCTGGTCTTGATATCCTAATTTGATAATCACAATCTCGACGCAACTCAAATCTAAAATTATTTGAATTGGCCCTAGTAGCTTTCAATTCATCTACAACATTTCCTATGCACTCTACACTCACTGTAGCCCCATTAAGTGGTTCTAAACTTTGTTTATCAAAAACATCCAATTCTAAAAACACGATATCTTTTGGCTCCAAATAGAGTTTTCTTATAATCGTATCCGTAGAAACGATGTCATATGTACTTAGCAATATCGTATCCGCAGTGTAGCCATCCTTATCTGCTATTACTGTATACTCTCTCGAAGATTTGAGTTCAAAAAGGTGATCTATATTATCCAAGCTGGTTACAACACCAACTATATCATCGGTCATTACGTCAATAACGGATACAGTAGCGGACAGCAGTGAATCTCCTGTCGTTTTAACAAAGGTTTGACCATTAAAAACCAGCTTCGTTCCTGTTAGATCTGCTTTATAAATATCATAACAGCACGCCTCGAAGGAATCTTCCAAATAAAGTGAACCAAACCTATTGGATGAAAAATGCGCTTCATTTCCCGTTTGGTCTAGGACAAAATAAACGTCATTAAAACTACTATTTACGGGCATCCCCAAGTTCTCTGGATTTGTAATTGTATTAGATGAAAACTCCACCTTATAGATATCATATCCCCCCAACGACTGATACCCGTCAGAACTAAAATAAAACTCTTTTTTCGGATGATGGTAAAAAGGAGTGATATCGTTTTCATTGGTATTAACATGAGAAAAATTCATGCAAGGACCAAATTCGTCTTCATCTATGACACTCGACCAGATATCCAACTTCCCTTTTCCTCCTTCTCTATCGGAAACAAAATAAAGCACTTCTTTATCCAACATTGCATCATAGCCAATATTGGGTTGAGTACTCGTACTTCCAACGCTATTAATATGGTCAGGAAGTCGAACTGGATCTCCTAAGGTCTCATCCTGGTTGATTGACCGGTAATAAATATCACAACTGATATCATAACTGTTTTCATATTTACATATCGTATAGTACATTCGAGACATCTCCTTATTAAAGGCAGTATGCGCTGTATGAACTCCAAATTCATTCAATTCGTTATCTACTTCAGATTCGCCTTCAACTAAAATCTTACTTATTAAATTGGTAGGATTAAATTCTGATTCGCCTTCTTCAAACCTCAATGATGAAAAATTTAATTTATCACCCCATTTAATAGCTCCAAATTCCGAATATGCCGTATTGATGCCAGTTTCAAGATGATCTATAATTACATTAGGATCTTGACGATCGATCATCAGTTTGGCCCATTCAATGGCTTTTATTTCTTTTTGCGCTTTCTGAGTTTTGTAGGGGTCTAGTTCATCTCCTTCAGAAAGATAAAGTTCATAATTTCTAATGGCCTCGTCGTATTTCCCCAATTTGTGCTGTACCTCTGCTAAATAAAAAGCTGCATCCAAATATTCCCCTTTGGAGTCTTTTTCAATTACCCTTAAATAAGAAGCTTCTGATAATACGTAGGCATCGTACAGTCTCGCAGATTCACCATGATTCCAAAGTAGGTCGATGCGATCTTCATCAAACTCAAGTGCCGTTGTTGCATAGTGAAAGGCATTATGGTAATCTTTATAGAATAAGGCATCTTGATATGCTTCAAGGTATGCACTCAAACTTTGGGCATATAATCCTATACTGCTAAACAAAAAGAAAACAAATGTTAATTGATTTTTTTTCATAAGATTAGAATATGGGACAGATTCGAAAATCTTTTCCAGGTTTTACATGTGTTAGAATGTAGTTTACATGAATTTCAGGTCCTCCTTTATTGTCGGTATGGAAACTAAATTCAGATAAATCGATGTCGTAACTTAATGCCACAAACAAGCTATTATATCGCAACGCCACTTTAGGATAAAGACTTTTAGAGGTTCTGTACCCTGCACCGACATGGAGATTTGTTTGTTTACCTCTTTTTTTATTTACATAGATATTGAGGTAAGATCCAAAGAGCAACTCCGAATAACTGTTTTGAGATTGATATAAACCGTCGAATTGTATATCCAAACCAGAGGTCAATTTCCAGTTGGATATAAAATAAGCTGATTTCCTACTTGGGACTTTTCCTGGATTTCGATTGATATTTCCATTTTCAAATTGAGATCCATTACCCAAAATATGATATATGCTGGTTCCGATCTTGGTATTAGTTCTTGAGGATTTCTGGAATAAATAATTTAACCCAATTGCCGATTCCATCATATTAAATCGAGTAGATTCAAACGTCTCTCCTGTTGCCAAATTCGCATCAAAATTTCTTCCATTCCATTGTTTATCCCAAGTCAGCGTTTCCATATTAAAACCTCTACTGGCATAACCAATCAATGCTCCAAGAGAAAGAATATGTTGTTTGGACAAAATCCTACTGTAGTTTCCAGCAATGTTTAAGTTGCTTAGATTTAGTCGGGAGTCTCCCTGCTGATCATAATTAAACATAAGACCTATACCATAGAAATGATTTTTTGCCTTTTTGGGATACAACTTCTGATCATACCCCAATGAAAAGCTAAACCAAGGTACTGGCACAGCACGCCATTGATCTCGTACTGAAGCCATGTATCGTTGATCACCATTAAAAAGGCCCGTTAATCCTGGTGATACATTTAATGGAGAATGGTAAAATTGCGAATAATGCAGATCCTGTGCTAATAGCACAGATTTACCTAAAAATAAATATGTTAAAATAATTATACTAAATGTAATTATCTTTCTCAAAATTGGTCAATATTAATATATTAAAAAATAATATAATATATATGAGTTTGATACACAGTTGCAGCTTGCAACATATTCGTGTATTTATGTATATGTACAATAATCATACTAAAAATTGTTATTGGCATCGGTGGAGTTACTGAGCTAAAGTCCAGAAAAACAACTACATAGAATATTTATATATTGAATTTCTATTTTTATCATATGTATATTTAAAATGAAAATATTTAGCACTTCCGAAATCAAAGCGTGGGATGAACACACCATAACTGAACAGGAAATAAGCAGTCTGGACTTAATGAATCGTGCAGCTGATCGACTGAGTGATGAGATTATAAAATTACATCCTGAACCCGAGCTCCAGTTTACGGTTTTTTGTGGTACCGGAAATAATGGAGGAGACGGTCTCGCGATAGCTAAGCGTCTAAGGGATCGTTTTCATGTGGTACGCATCGTTCTTCTGGGAGAAGATTCAAGGCGTTCCGAAGAAAATCAGACTCAATTGGAAATAATTAGAGGAATGCAAGAAGTTAAAATCCTTCAATTTTCCTCAGAGAGTGACTTTCCTTGGGTCAGTGATACGGAAATAATAATTGATGCTCTATTGGGTAATGGTTGCAATCGATCACCTCAAGGAT
>JAHDBE010000287.1 GCA_020630555.1 Saprospiraceae bacterium | reverse complement strand
GTTCGCTTCCTTTTCTCTTCGTCGAAATCACCCGTACACTCCTACCCTCTTTAACCCAATGCTCCGCTATAGCACTCCAACGATATACATTCGGGTTTTGAGAAGGCTTATACTGAGCCAAAATGATTATGATATCCTTTATATCTTTATTCAAACGACTAATTCGTGATTGATACGATCATAAATATATTGATTAGAGCTCGCAATAGGTTTTCTAAAACCGAACGTGTGTATTACCCTCCTGGACATTTTTATAGCCCGATTCCTTCACAAACAGATTTGGCAAGAACTACTGAGTCAGATTCTATTTTAGGAATTGATCTAAAAGAAGAAAATCAGCTGACCCTATTGGGCTCTTTTAGACATATCTATTCCTCCCTCGAAATACCCGAAACGAAATCAACTGAGTATCATTATTATTTCGATAACAACTACTTCTCCTATAGTGATGGAATAATCCTGTCATGTATTTTATCGCACTTTAAATCAAAGAAAATTATAGAAATCGGAAGTGGTTTTTCGACTGCACTCATCATTGACGTAAGTCAAAAGCATTTAGATAGTTCAATCGATATTACTTGTATAGAACCTTATGAACCCGAAAGATTAAACACACTTCTTACCGATAAAACATCACTTCATTGGATAAAAAAACCGATTCAAGATGTAGATTTAAATCTATTTAATATTCTGCAAAAAGATGATATTCTTTTTATTGACTCTTCGCACGTTCTCAAAAAAGGCAGTGATCTTCAATTTATTTTTAATCAGATCTTACCGAGATTGAATAAAGGTGTAATTATTCATTTTCATGATATTTTTTATCCGTTTGAGTATCCTCGAAAATGGCTTAATGAAGGAGTCTATTTTAATGAAGCTTATGCGTTACGCAACTTCCTTATGTTTAATGATAGCTTCGAATTGGTATACTTTTCCGATATGATGGAGAAAAAGCATCGTGAATGGTTTGAACAAAACATGCCTCTCTGTTTAAAAGAACATGAATCCATGAACCAAAGATTTCCTTCGATAAAATCACCCGAGATTCTTGGACAAAGTATTTATATCAGAAAAACCTCTTAAAGAGTTCTCTTCTCTTTTTACTTGAAAAGAAAAAGATCACGAAAACAAGAATAAATGCAAGATTAGCATAAATAATAAAAGGAGTATTACCGCTCCCAAAACTTACTAGGTAAGCGCTTAAAAATGGGATGAAGATTAATGCTATGGCCGTGAGATTCGTACTCCAATATGTTTTATTACTGATAAATTCATTACGTCTCACCGCTATATCCCAACTAAACATAAACACAAGGACATAAAACACGACACTTAAAATCAGTAAAAGCTCCAGAGAGATTTGAGAACCATAATATAATATTCCAATAAAAGGAACGGTATATAATATCTGCCACCTTAAAAACTCCTTGGTCTTATTCTTTGTGTATAGTAATAGATCCACTGGGTTTAATAGAACAACCATCATGGTAACCCCTATTAACAGACGTGCAATCTTAGTATAATCCTCAAAAGAATCAGGCAAAAAATAAAAAAGACTATGTATGTTGATCCATAGCATAGCTAAAAAAAGACCAAGAAAAACATTTAGGCTCAGGATATACGTTTTTGTAAAATCAATATATCTGGACCTATCATTCTGCAACTTGGATAAAGAACTGAATGCGACAGATTCTACTGCGGAAGTTATCAATACAATCGGCCTTGAAATAAGTTTCCTCAAAATTTCATAGATACCTAGAATTTCAAAACCTAAAAATTTAGCAATTAAAAACCCATCTAAATTAGAGACCACTGAGGTTAACAGCCGTTCTCCAATTATATACTTTCCATAATCATAATGAGGTTTTATCACTTTATTTGGTACGACCCATATTATAGCCCAACTTATCCCACCAAGGGTCAGATATAAAATAGCCTGCATAACAAATCTGACGATCACAGCAATGGCTATAGAAAATACACCAACGTCCTTCCAAAGTAAAATCAATAAAACAACAAAGCCACCAATCTGAGCAGTAACAGAAATTACACTAATTAGACGAAAATTTAATTTCCTTTTGTTCCACGCTTCCGCGAAACTTGATACGAGATCACAAGGGACAATAAGCATAAAAAGAACTAGTAGCTCTTTTAAATTTTCGTCATTATAAAACCACTCTAAAAAGAAAGAACTTATTATCAAGAAGACTAGCATTACAACCGAACCAATTGTATTCAATCTTAAAATACCACCTAGATCAGGTAGACCTATTTTTTCTTTTTGAATGAGGCTAGCATTAAATGGCCAATTAATAAGAAAAACGAAAAAAAATAGTGTCGCAAGAGCGATGCTTATTTTACCTATATCTTCAGGAGCTATATGTTTTGCGGCAATTAACCAAAAGGCTATCTGAATCAGTGCCCCTGTTATGGTCCCAATCAAACTCCATTTTGAGTTAAAAACATACTTAGAAAACACTGATTTCTCCAAAACTTACCGTTAATTGCTCATTCAAACTTAGTAATTCTGTGCAAAGGCTAATACTCAAAATATTGAACAAGGTGGGGTTGTTACAAAAAATTGAGTTTTCGTCGAATCTACATGTCTATAAATCCACGTATAATGTTCCATTAATAAAGTCCGTCGGTCTTCACAACTTCTTTATGGATGAATGGTGGATGCTAGACATCTTGAGCAGGCTTGATACACTTGATCTTTTTATAGACGTTGGTGCCAATGTCGGTCAAAGCTTATTAAAGCTTAAAAGCGTTTTCCCCGAGTCCAATTATTTTGGTATAGAACCCAACGAAACTTGTTCGAGATACTTGGAAAAACTAGTTGATATGAACGATTTGAAAAATTGTGTTATCGTTCAAAAAGCTCTTTCCGACAAAGTCGGTGATGGAAAATTATTCTTCTTCCTAGACGAAGCGACAGACCGATCCGCCAGTTTGGACCAAAACCATCTTAACACACTCCAGACCTCTTTAACCCAAGAGGTCCAATTAATTGACGCTAATCACCTTTTACAACTAACTAATTTTCCTTCTTCTCTGAAAGCTACTCTCGTAAAAATTGATACTGAACGTACTGAACACCTAATTCTTCACTCTTTCCTAAAAGAAGAATTTCGAAGCGTATTTTTGGTAGAGATTTTGCCCCCTAATTCAGAAAAGGATAACGAAAGAGTAGACGAGATTAATCATTTATTACTTTCTAATCGGTATTCTCTGTTTAGAATCATGAAGAACAATTTAAACTATGCTGGTCTTCGTTCAATGGATAAACTTTCGGATACTTGGAGTATAGAAGAGAGCGACTATTTATTAATACCCAAAGAAAAATTGACTAGTTTTTTAGATTTAATGGATGTCTGATATAAAGCAGAAATATAAATCTCTATGTGAGAAACACACATTACCCGTATATTTTCATCCCGAATGGATGGATGCGATTTGTGGTTCGGATTCGTGGGATGTTGTTGTATCTAATGACCCAGATGGCAAATTTCAAGGAGCATGGATTTATCGCTTAAAATCAATTTTAGGGTTTACTTATTTAAGTATGCCCCAACTAACTCCTTTTAACGGAA
>JAHDBE010000286.1 GCA_020630555.1 Saprospiraceae bacterium | reverse complement strand
TTTTTTAACTTGCTATCGGTAGGTTTCCGGTAAAGTGTTCCGCTAAGAATTTCAATCCTTTCTGAGTCACTAGAACAACCAACACAAACATTTTACGCGGTTCAATATACTTTTCCTTCATTACAAAGTATCCACGGTCAATATAATACTGCTTCGGCTCTCTGCCATTCTTGAAAAAGATCCCGTCTTCTCTTAAGCGCTTGTACAATGTAGTACGGCCCATGCTGAATACGCCTTCCTTCTTGAGTAACTTCGCCGCTTGTGACATGCTCAATAATCTTCCATCATCGATAATCCTATCTGCAAAGTCTGCTTTTGGCTGGAGCTTGTCTATCTTCTGTTCCGCGGCTTCTAGCTTCTTGCGGTCCGCTGCCCAGTTTTGGACAATCTGTAATACGGTCTCGGGGTTGTTGAAGTCTACTGGTGGATTTTCGCGTTGCTGCTTCTCTAGTTCCAGTTCCTCCCATCTCAATATTACTTTGGCGCGGGCTTCGTCGTTGAACTTGGTTGCAATGTACAATGATTCTGTCTTGGTTAGTTCGTACATCTTCTTAGTTCGGTTCATAGAGTCCTTGTAAGAGATGAGGGAAAATCTTCCCTCACTAACTTTTTCCCATGCTGACTCCATCTTTCGGATAGCTTTAAGCAAGTCATTATGAGGCTTTCCTATTAATTCAGCAAGCTCAACTGTGGTGATAATTTCCTTTGTATTATTTACTACTACTGTCATTAGAATATAGATTTAACGTCGTTAATAGATAGATTTTTCTTCTCCTGAGAGTACAGAAGACGCGCTGCTTCGATTTTCTTGTTCAATCTGCTCTCTGTATAGCATTGGTCCGTAGCTTCTTCGTGAAGAAACTCTATGAATCCACGGACTAATGATTTTAGATAAAGATTTGGCTGCTGTTCTTTGATTTCAGGTGGTTCGCTTTCACCGTTTAGCGATACGACTCTCAATGGTGTATCTTCGTAATGTTTAAATCCTATTGGGTTTCTTTTAGCTGATGTTGACATAATTTGTTATTTGTTGTGATGTTAAAATGGTAATTCTATGTTGCGTGTGTTTTGTCCTTTATAAATCTTGGCTACATCATTTTCAACGTAACCAATAATTGAAAAATCGTCTTCTTGTTCTTGGGCTTGTTTAAGAGTTAACCCTCTTTTAAATACTGATAATTTTATGACATCTATTAGGCAAAATTCCATTGTTGTTATTTTTATGCTGCTATTAATCTTTCGATTCTAAATGATCTCCATCCGTCTGCTTGTAGGTCAAAGTATTTCACCACATCTGATGCACTCGGTTTTCTTACTCCTTTATTGTTGTACTGAAAGTGATCGCCGTTTAACGTTCCTGTGGTTGTTTTAATCTCTCCCGTGGATTTTCTATAAGTAAGTGATACAATACCGCCCTTCAATGATCGAAGAACTCTGTACGCTTTCCACGCTGCTCTCAAACATTCTGAGAATGTCAAATAAATTCCTTTGCGGAAATAAGACCATGCATTAGTGAACACTTTTGAACGTGAAGATTTTTCCTCTACTCTTGGAGTCGGATCAACTAAGCCAGTCAAACCGAAATACTCTTTATTCAATTCGTTGGTGATCTTCTGAGACAATTCGAACTTTTCAACATCACTCAATTCTGAAATTTCCTTTCTGATGTTATGCTCTTTTGATGACCATTCTCTATATACTCCGTGATCGTCGGACATCATATAGTATCTATCGAATGTGTTGATTCTTTCCTCTAGTGTATGTGTTGTTGAAATTGGCATATTTAACATTTATTGTGAATAATTACACTCAAATATAACACTAATTGTGATTTGTGCAAATGTTTTATAAAATTTATTCACATTTTTTGTGAATTATTTATCATTTTCTTCACAATTAAAGTTTTTATCTATATTTGTAATAGAATTAAACCGATATGCGATTAAGATTAAAAGAAGTATTAAAGGATAAGAAGATCACATCAAAGCGCTTAGCTGAGATGATGACAGAGCAAGGCACGCCTATACACGTTGGTTCTTTAAGCCGCATTATTAATGAAGGGAAATATCACATGTCCACGATAATCAATATAGCTAATGTATTAGATGTGCAGCCAGTTGAATTGTTTGACTTGCAAGGTTTTGATGCTATTTACACCAAAGACGAAGATCTAAAAGAAGTATTTGTGGGATTTTTAAAGAAAGGATACAGTGCGTTTACTAGATAAGATTGACGATTGAGCCAGTATTAACGATACCACTCTCGTAAGTTCTAGCAAAGTTTGATTACATTTACGAAAAAAAGTTTAGCAATATGAAAACAGTTCTATTACTAATTATCCCCTTCTTCCTTTATTCTCAACAGCAGATGCATATTGCTACGTTTAAGTCTCAGAATTTGAGCGGAGCAGATTTACATGAATTAGCATATAATTGGATTATTGATTCCAATGCTATTCCATTAAGTGGAATTACTAAGAATGATAACGGCGAACATGTAATTAATGTGTTTAGTAGTTTGAATTTTGATGGGAAAGTTGAATATCAACTTGATATTTCTACCAATGGGGATGAAATCGAATTGAAGATATTTAATATAAATCACAACAGAATTGGGATGCTTAGGAGTAGAAAATTTAGATACACTGGATGGAATAAGTTTAATAAAAACGACCTGGCCCGAAGACTTAGAATAAAACTTGGCAATCAAGTCAATTCACTATCAAAGGATCTCCAACAATATATTGACGAAAAAAAGTAGAAAAATATAAAACGTCGTGCATAGTTTCAGTTATTAATATAGTATGTTTACTAAACCATATGCTCTTAACGCTAAATTTGGATCAAGCTTTTAAGAGAATCATATACTTTTAGCATTCAAACCAATTTATATGAAAAGTTTAGTTACGACATTATTATTGTGTAGTATTATTACACTCCAATCTTATGGACAGGAAGACTACGAAACTTATCGGATGTCCTATTTAACAACTCCAGATGATTTTAAAATCAGCGTAACCGGTGGAGCAAAACAAAAGGTTATCTTTTACATAGGTGCAATTGATATTAAAACAGCTGAAATCAACAAAATTGGGATTCGATTAGAGGATATGCTCGAAAATGAAAGATTCAGAGACTATGTGAATGAATGTAAAGCAAAGTACATTGAATGGAAAGATGTTGCCATTAAAAATAATGTCACCAAGTTAAGTAAAGAAATGGAAATTAAAAGCCCTAAAATGGGAGCCTATTGGTACCATTATAATGGATGGGAATTTGATGACAATGTAAGATTAAGGGCCGTGTTTAAAATTGTTGAATCGGACAGCAGGATACAGTATCTACTTTTATTTTATACTCAAGAACTCCAATCTATATCAAATGAATATATAACCTCTGACGGTCCGACAATAGTATTTAATTCTTCTGAAGAAATAGAAGACTTTGTTGAAAAATTAGACTTCGTTAAAGCGAGAGAATTTCTAGAAGCTCCAAAAGTTGAGGACTTGTTCAAGAATTAGTGTTATCCTACTTTAACAAGAAGTTTAACGTTATCGGCACAAGAGCGGCGACAGCAGCCACAAGCCCATAATCT
>JAHDBE010000285.1 GCA_020630555.1 Saprospiraceae bacterium | reverse complement strand
TACTCTCAGTAAAATCGACAGAGACATTCGAACTAACAACTTCCTGTTGCTGCGGTGTGCTTAAAATTTTGGTAAATTTTATGACGGAATTACCCGGCGGTGAATCTTCAGGGTCATCAGAACAACTCATAAATAATGAGGCTATTAAAATTAATACGATCGTTTTTTCAATGGTTATCATAGATTTTAAGTTTAGATGTTCAAGTCTCGTTAGGTATCTGTTTAATCGTACCGAACGTTTATGAATTCAGCGTAAGGGTAATGTTGTTCATCGGAGCCTGGGATACTGGCAAAGCACATGTCTAGAATTTGTCCACTGATAAGCTTGTTTTCTAAATCGTGATCTGTGATTACTAAGCGACCGTTTGTAGGCCACCATAGACCGATCGTTGACGAACCGTCTTTGAAAGAAAAACTGGAAAAATTATCATCAGGATTGGAGCCAGAAATATCATATTCACCGACTAAAGAGTTGTTTAGGCTTTTATTATTTAAGCGAGCCACAAAGGCATAATAATAGAAATCCGAAACTATGTTTAAATCGGCAGATAAAAATATTTCAACCTTGTTATCAAACTGACCGGCACGGGTAACTTGATAAATAGCCCTTGTCTCTCCTGCGAAGGAGCTAACATCAGTAACGACTGTAAAAGTACCATACGCTCCTGTTACAATAAATTGGTAATTTTTTATATTCCCGTCTTCTGCGATTACACTAATTGTTTGTGGTTCGCTGAAATCCGTAGGGATGTTACCAACACTCGCTCCAGCTGAAACTTCTATATCGAAATTTAGATCTGTAATATCAGTTGTCGGAAACACTTTACCTATTGAGATATAGACCCTATTATTAGGATTATCAATGTCAACTATCGGCGCTAGGAAATCAGCCGGACCATCTTCGAAGATGATGTTAAGTATATCATTTTCTGAAGACAGACAATCTGAACAATCTCCTCCGCAATCGACTCCCAGTTCGTTACCGTTTTGAATACCATCATTACAAGAAGGTGAGGACGACATGGGATCATCATCCGAACAAGAATATATCATCAATAAACAAGCGAAGATTAGGATGTTTTTATTTGTTTTCATGGTATATAAGTTTGATATGGTGATTAATTAATTGTGTTGTAGAGCTACACCGAGATATAAATAGCCTCGACCATGTTCGTTTAAGCGAAAATTGTATCCTCCATATATCGAGATCATATTGTTCAGGTAGTATTGTGCACTTAAGTCTAAAGCATAACTGATGGTCCAGTCAGTTAGAAAAATGGTTTCTTGACCTTCAGCGCCCACCATAATTCGAGTGTAATAGGTTTTGGATTCTGGAATAAAAACAAGTTTATCTTTAACTATTTCCCATCGTACAAAGGCTTTTGCACTTCCACCAAAATCGTAAAGACTTACATTGAATGGATCTACTAATTCAGAATCGTCTCCGCCGATTGTAAATTGTCTAACAATTCCTCCAATACTAAAACCAAGTGGAAGTTTCTCATTTGGTCTTTTTAAAACGATATCAATAAATCCATCAACAACATTGGTATGGTAATCTAAATTACCCTCACTACCATATCGCCCCAATTGAGCACCACCAGAAAAGATGGATCGCGAACCACTATATCCCAGAGTCCAAAAATTTTGGGTACTTATCTGGTCGTTATCATCAAGATACATCTGGAATGTACCGGACTGCATTAACTTACTGCTATTAGCAAATTTGGCCTGACCAAATATTTGAAACCCAGATAAAATAAATGCAGAAATTAAGATTGTTCTCATGGCTTTTAGCCACAAGTTGGAGAGGGAAATCCTGGCAGTGTCAGTCCACTTCGTGAATAACCAGAATAAATTTGTTAAATGTTGATTTGGTATTTATTTACGACGAATAAACTCAATAATAGATATCGTTAATTCTGGATGAAGCGAAAGATCAGGATCCATATAGGTTTTCATATTGCTGACATAATCCTCTTCACTATGCTTTAATACATGATTCATTTTCTCGATGATGCGTAATTCAGAATCAGGATTTTTTTCATGCAATCTTTCCGCATCAAGCACAGGGACTTGAATGTCGGAAGTGCCGTTTATAATGAATGTAGGACAGTTTAATTTTGTCAACTCGCTGGCAGGATCATATGCCATCCAAGAAATTAAATAGGGCTGAACACTTCCTCTAAATACCATGTTGAGTGCCGGGTCCTGAACTTTTACTTGATGACCTAATTTTAAGGAATCAAGAATTGAATACACTCGGTCATAATCTAAGAATGGTTGTTTTCTCAATTGCTCACCAAGGATTTCATGAATAGGTCGACCAGCTCCAGCTAATGAAATAAAACCATCGCACTCTAAAGTTTGACACGCCAAAATTCCTAGAAGCGAACCTTCACTATGTCCAATGATGAACTTCTTTTTAAATCGATACAAACTATCTACATATCCCGTCCATGTTATGACATCATTCGAAAAATTTTCGAAGCGGATAGTGGATTCGGCCAGGTCTTTAATTTGGCTTTCGCCAATGCCTCTTTTATCAAATCGTAAACTGGCTATTCCGGCTTTCGCCAAAGAATCTGCCAACATTCTTAATCCGTTGTTTTTCATATGTCCACTGTTTCCATCGCGATCAGTCGGTCCAGAACCCGAAATAAAAACAGTGAGAATTGAGTCTTGCATCGCATCAGGGATGCATAACGTACCTTCCAAAAAACCACCCTTGACTTGTATTCGAAGGGTATCACAAGATTGACTATAAAATATTCGCGGAAGCGAAATGAAAAAAATCATTCCAATCCATACATGATAAGAGTAGTATTTACACAATTGAAAGTTCAATTTTAACAAAGCTTTCTAAACAAATTAAGGCAGCTTCTCTACATTAGCAATTGCTAAAAATAGGAATATGAAATTTTACCCTCTAATTTTCTTAGTGCTGATATTATTTGGATGTGGATCCCAAAAAAACCTAACATCATTAGACCCAGAAGTGAATGCTTTAAAAAATTTAATGACGGGATCTTTTGATAGTTCCTCTCAAGCCAATTCAGATACTAGCTATTTTGATATTAGTTTACATATGTACCCGATTTGGCAGAAAACTGGTGAAGCATACATCTATGTAGAACAGGCGGTAAGTGCCCAACAAAATAAACCCTATAGACAAAGGATATATAAATTGTCCAAAGAAGGCACTCAATTTATAAGCAAAGTGTACACGCTCCAAAATGAAGAGGATTTTATTGGGAAGTGGCGAACTCCTGATTTTTTTGATAAGTACAAACCAGAAGAACTCTTGATAGAAAGAGAAGGATGTGCCGTGTACTTAAGGAAATTTGGGGATAGTTACATAGGTAAAACTCAAAATACAGATTGTCGTTCCAATCTACGAGGAGCAAGTTATGCGACCTCTGTTGTTACGGTCAAATCAGGACAGATTGAAAGCTGGGATAGAGGTTTTGATTCACAGAATAAACAGGTTTGGGGAGCTACAAATGGTGCTTATATTTTTAACAAAAAATAATAAGTATAAATTCATTCTGTTTATGTTTTTACTTAAAGTCTAATTGCACATGTGGTGCTGATAAAATAAATTG
>JAHDBE010000284.1 GCA_020630555.1 Saprospiraceae bacterium | reverse complement strand
TTAAAATCCAAATCCAATACTTCAGCAATTGTAGAAACTAATAATGTTTTTGCTAGCCCCGGTACACCCACTAAAAGGCTGTGACCATTACCAAATAAGGAAATGATGACGGTCCGAACGACTTCATCTTGTCCTACAATCACTTTTCCAATTTCAGCTTTAAGTTCTTTATACGATGCGGCTAACGCATCTAAAGCTTGTACATCTGAAGCATTCTGATTTGACATGAAATATCTTTAATTGAGCGGCTAAAATACTAAATAAGACCCTATCAAAAACTTATAATTGTGTTAATCACTAGATCAACCATTTGGTTTAAAACGTTCATCCTTATTTTTATTGCAATTCGTCGGTTTTTTTTGACGAGACTTATATTTTAATGACACCTTAAACAAAAATTCTAACACATGATTAAACATCTACTACTCTTTCTTTGCTTTTTCGTATGCCTTTCGGCGAATGCTCAATTTGACCTTCAAAGCATAAATCATTTACTCGAAAAGGTAAAACCAGAAACTCATCCTAAAAACGTAGAATTTCGCGAAGTAGAAATTCGAGTGGACTCCATCCATGGCTTTGATTACGTTAATGAAGGATGGGAGGAAACACCTCAAGTTCGCTTATTTTATCAATATGATTCAGACGGTTTAGTGACTGTTGAGGATGGTTATCTTAACGACGGCACTGGAAACTACTACCATGCCCAAGAATCCATTTTTACAAATAACGACGGTCTTTTAGATACTCTAATCATAAATAGTTATGATACATCAACCGATATGTGGACTCAGTTTGCCTTAATTGATAATACCTACGACGACGATGACATATTGGTTTTACAGGATTTAGAACTCGATATTGGTATTGGATTCCTTGTTTATGTAAGACAATTCTTTTATTACGATATGGAATCAGTCCTAGACTCATTAGTTCAAGAAGTAAGTCTAGATGGATTTAATTATGAATACAATGCGACGATTACATACGAATATGATGAAGAGGGCAATCAGACCTTTGCTACCACAGCACAAGCTACACAAACGGGAGACATTGCCCCTGCCGCTAGAGATTCATTTGTCTATAATCAATATAATTATTTAATCGAGTCACATAATTTTGCTTATGAGGACAGTTTGTGGATTCCTGCGGAAAAAACTGTTTTTGATATAGATGACTTTGGATTTCCTGTTGAGGATGTTACCAGCATCTGGGAACCAGCCGTCGAAGGTTTTCTAAAAGATGAAAAACTGGTTTACTTTTTCGAGTATACCACTTCCGTGAATGAGACAGAATTATTGGATTGTATGTTGGTAAATCCTACTCAAGGTGAGGTACAATTACAATGTCCAACTCTCGCAGAATATCAAAATATTACTTTAGAAATTTTTGATCTTCAAGGTCGAAAAGTGATTTCTGAAAATCTTTTGGGGCAATCGCAAATTAATCTACCAACCTCTTTATATGGGGGAACTTACATTTTACTCGTAAGATCTAAAGACAATATTTTAGTCAGTGAGAAACTGGTTATTCAAAAATAGTCGGTTTGACCTCCAATAAAAATAGAGCTGTAAGTGTTTACAGCTCTATTTTTTATTATACCGTATGCGTACCTCCGTGCTCATATCCTCCTCAAAATCTACACGACGATTGGGTTGATCAAATAATTCAAAGGTCTCGTCCATCACACATTTAAATTGAAAGAAAGTATAAGGACTTTGTAAAATGATTTCTTTTGTAAATATGGAATCTCCATCTGGATCCTCTAATCGAATGTTTGTATCCCAATCCAAGGGCGGAAAATCTCCTCTAACACTCAAAGAATCAAATTCTAACCCTCGTGCATCTACCTCAAACATAATATTTTGGGGATAGGTTTCTTGAACACAAGAGTATAAAAACACAGATACAATTAGCACCACGTAAATTCTCATGACTTCTAATTTTTAGTGATTAAATAATCCACTCCAAATCGCCCCGACCCTAAAACCATCGCATACAAAGAAGTCCATAAAAATCCCATGGCGGGTAACATGCCCCACATACCTCCATTCCATTTTTGCATGAATATAGCTACTAACATGGTACAGCAAATTAGAAAGGCAGCCACTCGAGTGAATAATCCTACCGCCATAAATAAGCCTCCTACGGCCTCACTAAAAGCTCCCATCCAAGCAAAAAAATCAGGGAACATCTCGAAAATTCCCCCGTATTCTGCTACATCACCTGGAAACCAATATACCACCTCAAATAAGCCAAGATTTTTATCTGTGGGGCTCCATGGCATTCCAAATTTGTCTGATCCAAAACTAAAGGCTAATAAAGCACCACAAATAAATCTCGGCATCACGATAAGGAGATCAGCATACCATTTTGACTGAATAACGGGTTTATTTAAGGCTAAAAAGCCATGTAGAAGTTTGAAAAACATAAGTTAGATTGTTTGTTTGTAATTCTTAAGTTACCAATTATGAATGAATAGATCTCAATTACGAATCACAACTCCATTCCCAATCTGAAATTGGCGCAGAAACATCCCTTAATGAATAATGCCACCACTCTGTACGAATGGATTTAAATCCATGAAGGTCCATGAGCTTCTTTAAAAATCCACGGTATTTTAGGACCTTTTTGTCAAGTCCATAAAAATCATGATGGGCCTCTTTACCAAAATAATCGAAATCCGTACCCATGTCAATAACCCTTCCCTCTTTATCTACAAGACCCACGTCTACTGCTAACCCTCGATTGTGCATAGACCCTTTTTTAGGATTGGTAACATAATTAGGATTAGGCACAATATCCCAAAGTTTTTGCTGGGCAGGTCGGGGACGGTAACAATCATATATGATTAAGCCTAGATTATATCTTTCTTTTATGTCCTTTTGAATCTGTTTTAATTTCTTAGCAGCCTCAGGTCTAAGAAAACATCTTGGACAATTATAGATCTGCTTTTTAGTGAAGTTATTTTTTGTCGAGTATCGTAAGTCTAACTTTATTCCTGATGATTCAGTAATCTCTCCCCATGATTCATTATCAAAATCAGACTTCACGGGTAAATGCTCCTCGACTGCTCTTTCTTCAGACTCCTTGGGCTCATGTGCCTGACATGAGATAAAAAACAAAATCGAAAATGTCCAAATGATATTTTTCATCATTGAATTTTATCTAGAAACTCTGCCTCGGTAAGTATTTCCACTGTACCTAAAGCTTCAGCTTTTTTAAGCTTCGATCCCGCTTTCTCTCCAACGACTAGTATATTTAGATTCGAACTCACTGCACTTATATTTTTTGCCCCATTGGCTTCCGCCAATTTTTGAGCCTCCTTACGACCCATTTGTTGGAGGGTACCCGTAAACAATATCGTCTTGCCTGCAAAGATCGCATCTTCGGATACGACCAAAGGTTTATCCTCTTCGGTTTGATTTAAATTAACACCATAGGACTCCATTCGTTCTAGGAGCTCTATATTTTTCGCGGAAGCGAAAAAAGCCAAAACATTTTCAGCTACTACAGGACCAATATCTTTTATACTTGTAAATCGCTCCAAGCCCCAATCCCGTAAATCCAACACATGATCAATTTCTTGAGCAATCAATTTTGAAGCTTTTTTCCCTAAGTGATGTATACTTAAACTATGTAACAATCGACTAAT
>JAHDBE010000283.1 GCA_020630555.1 Saprospiraceae bacterium | reverse complement strand
TCGGAACGTATGCTTAGTAAGCCTTTGTCAGTGGCTATATACATGATTCCTTCTTCGGCTTCGTAAGCAAGGTCAATGATACCATCATCGAATAGTGGACTATTTTCTGCGGTAAAGTGATGTACTTCGTTTTCTGTGTCTGGTGTTAATACAAAAATGCCATTTTTAGATCCTGCCCACATTCGATTTGCTCCGTCAAATGCCAGGCTTCGTATATCTTCAGTGGCTAACAAGACTGCAGGAATATCATCTTGGAGCACGATTCTTCGATCTCCTAAGCATTCTAAATCAAAAACACTTGGACCGCAATTGAAAGCTACGGGACCAATGTTTGTACCTAACCAAATAGTCCCATCTCGATCAGCTTCCACGCAAAACGATTTATCACCTTCGATCTCACTATTTCCTTTATTGAGGAAAACTTGATCATTGTCATCATCATTCATCATATCGGCTCCTTCATCAAAGACGATAACACCTCCACCTGTACCTTCGACTAAGATCCATTTTAATCCAGCTTGGTCAATGGCTATTTGTGCTAGATTAGTTTTATTTCTTATTTCAAAATTTTTCCAAACTCCGTCAACTGTAAATACTGATAATGGTCTCGATGCTAGATGATTGCTAACCCATAAGTTCCCTTGTTCGTCATAGGCAAGTCCTGAGACTCTGGTTCTACTTAAATCTCCTACGGCTCCTAACAAGGAACTATTGTCTTTGTCATAATGTGTGTATTCTCCAGTTTCAGTGTTTAGCATTATAAGGCCACTGTAAAAAGAACCAATAGTTACAATCGGTTCGAAAGGGTGTACTGCGACTGTAAAAAGATTTACTAGCTCTTTGTTTTGTATGATAGGTGTATTGAATCGATTAAAGTTTTTCCAAGCATTATCTTCATTTTTTAGATAATAACCTGATTGACTATAAGTTGAAGTATAATTATCTGAAACCCCTCCCGACACCACAAATAGCTCTTGTCCATCCAGTGCGAGTTCACTCATTCTAGAGGTACTTGGTCCGCCAGGGAATATTTTTTTGCACTCTCCGTCTTCTAGCCGCCGTAAGTCATTGAAGTTATCGGCAATCCAAAGTGTACCAAATTGGTCTTCGATTGCATCTCTTGTGGAGTTTGTGCAATTTTCTTCTATCAAGATTCCTTGGCCATTTTCTAATTGAAATAAGTTAATGCTATTAATATCATCTATGTAAGAGCCAAAGAGAATTTGATTTTGATAGTCACTTAAAAAAAGAACTTGTTGATCATGTAAGTATAGAAATTCGAAACTTTGACTTTGCTCATCCAGTTTGAAAATTTCTTGTGGGGTAGCTATATACAACTCGTTATTAAAAAGATGAATAGACTCGCAGGTGTAGCTTGAATCCAAACCTTCTTCTTCACCAAATCTTTTCCAAGCACCGATATCAGAAGGGTTGAAGTTAGAATTCAAATCAAAAGAGTACAAACCACTTTCACCTCCGATAAATATCAGGTCATCTTTGATTTCAACATCCAATACATCAAATGAGGTAAAGCAAGTAAAACCAAATTGCAGCGTATTTAGATTTAATTGGACTAAACCAAAAGGAGTTGCAAAATAAGCGAATGAACCTTTGGTAATGATTTTATTTGTTTGTCGACTTCCTTGAATATTTGTATTGTTGAAAAAATCAGAAATAAACAAAATATCTTGACCGTCAACAATGTCAAGTTTACCATTTTTATAAGCAATAATTAGGAATTCATTTTCGCTATCATAATGTAGACTTGAAATTTCGACTTCGCTCAAGCCATCGACTTTATCTAAGTATCTAATCGATAAGTCTTCCTTGTCAATCATGGTAAGACCAAAGGCTGATGCATAGAAAACGGTTTCTTCGCTTTGTGTTACTGCTTTTCCTAACTTTTTGGGCAAGTATGACTCCCATTGACCAATGACAAAAGAGCCATTGGCATTTACAGGTAAATCATTGAGCTGAGCATGGCTAAAGCAGGTAAAGAAAAGAAATAAATAAGCGATTAAAAATCTCATGTCCATTTGGGCTTTTGGATAGGCTTTAAACGAATGATGTTTAAAAATATTGACCAAATTAAGTATACAAATTGCTTTCTTCTAAATATTCAAAAACCTTGTCGGTCACAAGATACTTTATGGATTTACCATCTTTAATTAATGAACGGATATAACTCGCTGAAATATTTAGCAAAGGTGCATCTAAAAGATGAATGTTTGGGTGTTCTGCCAAAGCCCCATCTTCATAGCTTGGGCGTTTATACACGAAGATCGCATGCTCTAATAATTGCTCATAATTTTTCCATCTTGGTAAAGAGATAAGATTGTCCCCACCCATGATTAAACTGAAGAGATAATTTGGATATTTTTCCTTTAAGTAAGTCAGGGTGTCAATGGTGTATGATGGCTTTGGCAAAGAAAATTCTATATCACTCGCTTTGATTTTAAGATGATCTCCTATTGCTAGATTCACTAAGTGCAATCGTTCGTAATCATTTGCAAGGGATTTTTTGTCTTTGTGTGGATTATGAGGAGAAACTACGAGCCATACTTCATCTAAATCTGTATTATTTACCATGAAGTTGGCTATAATCATATGCCCAACATGGACAGGATTAAAAGATCCAAAGAATAAACCAATAGATTTATTTGTCATACTAATGACTCATCATGACAGGCATAACGAGCATCAAGAGATGTTCGGCCTCTTCTTGTTCGGATGGTAATAATATTCCAGCTCTGCTAGGAGAGGCTAATTCGAATTTGACTTCATCAGATTGGATTACATTAAGCATTTCGATTAAGAATTTTGCATTAAATCCAATCGTGATGGGTTCACCTTCATACTGACAAGATAATTGCTCTGTTGCTTCATTTGAAAAATCTAAATCTTGGGCAGAAATAGTTAAACTACCTTCTGTTAAACTTAAGATCACTTGGTTTGTCGTTTTATTCGAATAGATTACAATCCGTTTAAGCGAATTTTTAAAATCATTTCTACCAAGCGTCAGAATGTTAGCATTGTCAACAGGAATGACTGCATTGTAGTCAGGATATTTTGCGTCGATTAACCGAGCAATAACCTTTGTGTCATCTAAATCAAAGAAAACATTCTTTTTATTAAAAGACATTTTAATCTCATCGTCTCCTAAAACATTTTTTACAAGAGCTAATGCTTTTTTAGGGACAATGAATTGGTCATTCATATCTACATTAATACCATTTAAGCTATGTTTTACAAGTTTATGGGCATCTGTGGCTACTAGAATTATTTTATTGTAGTCAATTTGCATCAGCACTCCAGTCATGGCTAGTCTTAATTCATCAGGGCTGGTTGCAAATAGTGTGTTGCTTATAGCGTTACTGAGTACACTACCTTTAATCTGAATTTCATCAGTAGAGTCTGGACTCGGCAACTCTGGGAAATCGGCTGGATCATCACCGCTTAATTTATATTCTCCATAGCTTGAGGTCAAACTAATGGCATAATTGCTTTCATCTACATTGAAAGAAATAGGTTGTTCTGGTAATTCTTTTAGTGTATCTAAAAGGATTTTAGCAGGTACAGCTACTTTTCCATTAGAGTCAGACATTACATCTAATTCGGTTGATATAGATGTTTCTAAATTCGTAGACGAAATTTTTAATT
>JAHDBE010000282.1 GCA_020630555.1 Saprospiraceae bacterium | reverse complement strand
ACTCACGCTAGCCCGCCAAGCCATCAAACGCCATCAGGGGGAGTTCAACATTGTCAGCAAGGTTGGTAATAACCGCTTTGTGATGGTGATTCCGTTGGGGTGATGTTGTAAGCTACTGGATCTTCACCAAATAATCCATCAATAACTGACGTGTACTATCTGTCACTGGTTTCAAGCAAGCAATATACAGATAGTCTTTAGCACGAGTAAATGCGACATACCCTAACCGACATGCATCAGATTTATCTTGCCGACGAAGAGACAGATCGGTATTTAACCAAGATCGCAATTCATTATCTGTCCTAGCAACAACTAATACAGCATCTGCTTCTAGCCCTTTAGCTTTATGTATGGAAGTGTAGTAGTGACTTGATCCCCAATCATTATCGCCACTCTGTTCTCGTAAACTATTCAACTTAAGCGCCCCAATAGCAGTATTCACTTTACCTATCTCAACAGGCGTTTTGAAATTCTTCGCAAGAAATTTTGTTAAATCGCTTATGTTTATGTCAGAGCTTTGCAGCATAGACATTGTTTCAATTACGGTTTTACGAAATTGATGCCTAGTAATACCTTTTTCGTTATAAAGAGTTGATTTATTTGTAACCAAACATTGCAGAAGGAATTCTTCAATCTCAGAAAAAAAAGAGGTCTTGTTTGTTCCGTTCGATACCAAACGGTTAATACCATCAAATCCAGAAAACGTATCATTTTTGTAAGATAGATAGAAACAGCTTAAGGATCCACGAGACATCGTTTTTGCTCGCTCTAAACTCTTTATACGTCTTTGATACTTTTTTATTATCTTAGGCAAATCCGTGTGGTTGATAAATAAAACTTCTGAATATTTACACCCTTGATTATGACATTCCTGATTCACTTCAGTATGAAAGCGATCTACAAAATCTATTATTCTTGCTGAGCATCTATAATTTATATTTGAAACTTGGTCATCAACTTTGTTGATTGCTTTGTATTTATTGATTGGCCAATTTTTATATTTAGTAGGTTTCCTAGAGTTCAGAGATTGATAAACAAAACTCGTTATATATTGTTCAGGGTCTCCAACCGCATAAATAGAAGTGCGTTTACCCTTCCGAATTTCATCAATAACTCCATACTGAATTGTGTCAACATCTTGAAACTCATCGATGAATAAATATTGGAGCTTATGACTAATCGCATCGCGAACAATCTTGTTGTCATAGATAATCTTTCTAGAAATGGATCCGACTTCTGACAATGGGACTATGCCTTTCTTGTTTAACTGCTCAAGCAATCTCTTCTTGATGCCCAATACTTCTTGTATATCCGCAGGATCCCTTGCAAGCTTCTTAGCTTTAGTAAAAACATCTATCTCCAAATAACGTGCATGTGCAGGAACATCTCCAAAAACACGGCCGTAAGGTATCAGGATGTGTTGTATTAGAAAGCTGTGTATTGTGCCAATAAAAACTCTATTAGTAAGTTCTATTTGGGTAATCAATTTATTCTGAATAGTATCTTTTGAAGAATTAGTAAATGTAATCGCCGCTAGTTTACGATTTGGATGGATGCTAGGGATCACCGCAGCAATCTTCTTAACCATTCCTGTAGTTTTACCTGAGCCAGGACCCGCAATTACTAATTCATAAATTGGCTTAGGCATTTAAGAAGTCAAACCCCTCTTTTATATATTTAGGCAACTCAATAGAAACACTTCCTGCCAATATCGCAGCATGTAAGTTGAGTGCAAATTCTGACTTATGATCACTTATTAAGTCGAAAAATGTTTCAGTATCCTCTTCAGTTTTTGTGGCATCTAAAAAGTCTTGCCCACTTTGAGGCCTTGTAGATACCAGCGCCTTATACAATGGGTTGTTTATCGTTTTTTTCTGATTAGCCTCGATCAAATCTACTTCAAAAGTTTTTGTTTCTGATATTTGCACTTTTATATTTTCAGATTCGTAATTTGCTTTCAATTTCAGAGACCTGTTTTCTGTTTTAGTGTCACGATCACTATCGGTAAGAACAACACTACGTAAGAAATAGCCATTCTTAATAATCTTCAGAAAATGACTAAATGCTATTCCGTTTACATTAATTACTTCTATACTTACTTCTTCAATACTTCTCTTCGTATATTTTTCAAAAAGTAATGGAATCAATATTTGCTCTGAGATACCTTCAACTAGTATCAATTTTTTAGCGAAAAACATTCGTGACTTTGTAGCATCTAAATATTTTCGCAAATACTGAATTGATACAAGATCCTCTTTCTTTAGTTGACCAGAACTCATATCTTTGTCTATACCAGCTAATACATAATGAGTGTTTATCTTGCCTTCCTTCTCATACATTACGACTGTATTCTTTAGAGATAGCTTTGAAGCAATATGCGTAGAATGTGTTGTCACAATAAATTGCATTTCTTCTTTATGGTCAGACTGGATAGCCTCAAGATTCCGAGCTAAATGATCTTGAAGATGAGGATGCAGGTGTGCTTCAGGCTCCTCCACTGCGACTAAACTGAAATAGGATTTTTCATCTATATCACTCTTATTGTTTTCAACAATTTGAGACAAGACTAGTGACAAATAAAGCAAATTATTTCGACCAAGCCCGTTTCTGGCAATGTCAATTGGAGCAAAACCATATATTAAGCTGAGCTTCCTTAGAATTTCAGCGATTTGGGGTGAAGAAAAACTAAAAGAAACAGAATTATCATGACTTTTCAACTTTAATGAAATTTGATCAAGCAAATCCTCAACATTATTTTTAATTGACTTGATGTTCGCATTTTCTTTTACTATTTGATCGAGCTTATCCAATTCAAGCTTTAGATCAATATACTTATCTAGCCCCCTACTTAAAAGAACTCTAGATAAAAGTTTGTTCCCATTTGATGCAACCAATTCCCGTTCTGCATCACGCAAAGCATTTAAGAAATCCATTTTAAATTGGCTAAGGTCTTGAAAATCACAAATATTCTCAAAATCACCACCACCATAAATTCGATAGCTGTATTTATTGATTGGTAATATTATTTGATCAATGTCAACATTGTTATCTCTGATCTCTTCTACCCATGACTGTTTTGAAAATCTACTAGAAGGCGCATATCTATAAGTTATTTGCAATTTCTCAATAGTCATTGAATCCGTAGGTAATGGCCAATTAGCACCCACAGCTTTTTGATCATCATTTAAATCTGTAAGAATGACATCTACTATCACTTCAGGAAAGGCTACATCCTTTGGTAGTATTTTCCGATTGATCACTTGTTTTCTAAACTCTTCAACGGCACCGTAATAAATATCATCTACTTCTAATGACCGGCTACGAAACATAGCCATTTCTTCACCAAAGATAAGAGACAATGCTTTTAGTAGGTTGGTCTTGCCAATATTGTTTTCACCCAGTATTACTGTGAATGGTTTAAGTTCTAACTCAAAGGCACCGCCACCAAAATTTCTGTAGTTAGTAATCTTTACTTTTTCAATGTACATTGCACCGTTCCTATTGTTTAGCTTTGTTGATATATGTATATAGATGATTTGAGTAAAATATTCTATTTTTGGTATATGTCAGATTTGCAACAACCTAACATCTATATACACGCTTGATTTCCCAATCCATTCCTCCCCAAAATTCAGAACCTGTCCACCTGTCAGAATTCCATCA
>JAHDBE010000281.1:893-3712 GCA_020630555.1 Saprospiraceae bacterium | reverse complement strand
GATTGTTATGCTCTGCTATTTTTTCATCACCTTGAAATAAGATCAAATCAGAGATATAAAACTTTAAGGTCTCAACTTCTATCTCGTCTGATGATCCTGGATCCAGTTGAATAGATCTTTGATTTATAACTGCATCAAATTCTACAGTCACACTTTGACTAAAAAGTGAGAATGAATACAGAGCTATTAATATGACCAATACTAAAAGTCTCAAAAGGAATTTCGTTTCATATTTGGACGACACTCTTAAACGAATTCCCTCATATTTCGAAGATTATTTACGACGATCTAAGTCCGTCCAGATAGTGTCAATAAATTTAGCAGTCGATATAAATCCTTCTCCCCAAGACTCTATCCCTTTATCTAACTCAGCTTGTTTTAATTCGTCCAAAGAGACTCCTCGTTGCATAGCATCCTCAATGGCTTCAAACATTCCTCGAATCACAGTATAATATTCTAATAGATCATCGCGCGTCGCTAAGGCCCCATGTCCAGGTATGATGAAGCTATCTTCGTCGGCAACCATCAATGCTGTTTGTACAGCCTTTATTAATCCTTGTATGGATCCACCTGCACTTAAATCGATGTATGGAAATCTTTTGTTAAAAAAACAATCACCAAGATGCAAGACATTGTCCTCAGGAAAAAACACAAAGGAGTCTCCATCTGTATGAGCACTGTCCACATGCATAATCAAAATTTTCGACGGATTTAAAAAGAGACTTAGTTCTTCAGAATAACTTACTTCTGGCCAATATGAACTTGGTTTAGCTGGGCTTGTACGATTAAAGGCTTTCGTAAATTGATCGGTGCTTAATCTCTTACGAACATTTTCATGAGCGACGATAGTCGTCTGATGTGTATTAAAGTTTTCATTACCTCCGGTATGATCTCCATGCCAATGGGTATTAACTAAATACTGAATCGGTTTATCCGAAATAGTTCGAATTTCATTTAAAATCCGATCACTTAATTCTCCAAACTGACTATCGATCATTAAAACAGAACTATCTCCTATGGCTAAACCAATATTTCCTCCAGCGCCTTCTAACATATACACGCTACCATGTACATGAGTCGATTTAATAACGACCTTGTCAAATCTTTGACTGTAAGTCAAGCTATAAAAGAAACTGAAAAATAGAATCAAGTAAAATTTCATCATTCAGATTTAGAAAGAATTGCTTAGTAAGTACTCTTTAAATTTCTCAAAAGATTTTGGTAGTGAGGAGAATTCCATTTCTTTTTCGAATAAAGATTTCACCCTATCTGGCATATCAATCTCTAAACCCAAAGCCTTAAAAACGACATCGTCAAATTTACAGGGATGTGCTGTTTCTAAGATGGTGATGCACGTATCCGAATCTGATTTTTTTAAAAATTCTTTCGCAGCTAAAAAGCCGACCGCGCCATGTGGATCGGCCACATAGTTAAACCTCTGGTACAGGTCTTTCATTTCCTCCAAAGTTGATGAATCATCAAAGTAGTAACCGTGCATTGAGGATCTAAATTTTTTAAGGTCACCATCAAACAAATCCATTAAACGCACAAAGTTTGAGGGTGCCCCGACATCCATAGCGTTTGAGATAGTAGAGATTGATTCTTTGGTTTGATATTTACCAGATTTTAAGAATTCGGGGACGACATTATTTAGATTAGTCGCAGCAATAAAACCATCTACATTTAATCCCATTTTATGCGCAATCACTCCGGCAGTTAAGTTTCCAAAATTTCCGCTAGGTACGCAGAAATAATTCTTCTTAGATAAGTCAAGCTGTTTTAACGCTTCGAAGTAATAAAATGTCTGAGGAATTAAACGAGCAATATTAATTGAATTTGCTGAACCGAGATTAAATTTTTGACTTAAGTCAAAATCTAAAAAAGCGGTTTTAACTAAGCGTTGACAATCATCAAAAGAACCGTCAATTTGACACGTATGAATATTCTGTCCTAAAGTAGTTAGTTGACGTTCTTGAAGAGGACTTACCCGATCCTTAGGGTAAAGAATTACGACTCGAATTCCAGGTACTCCTAAAAACCCAGAGGCCACAGCGCCACCGGTATCTCCACTGGTGGCAACTAAAATAGTGAGTTCTTGTTTGTCTCCTTTTAAAAAATAAGACATCAGTTGGGCCATATAACGTGCTCCAAAATCTTTGAAAGCTAACGAGGGTCCGTGGAATAATTCCAAGGAATTTAATTGATCATTTAATGCTACAACAGGCGCCGGAAAATTTATGGCTGTGGAACAAATACTTTCCAAATCTTGATCAGAGATGACTTCTTTAAACAAATGACGAGATAGCTCAAAGGCGATTTGTTCTATTGAATATTCTTTAATCTTTTTTAAAAAACTATCTGGAAGTCTATCTATTCGACTTGGCATATAAAGACCCTTGTCTTTGGGGTACGAGTTCAGGACAGCTTTTTTTAACCCTACATATTGCGACTTACTGTTTGTGGAATATAAGTTCATATTTAATCAATTCTGATCGCTCCTTTGTCATTTACTTTACTTTGAAACACCTGAGCTTTTATAGATTTATTTTTGAGGTGCCTATGACATTTTATAAGAATATCATTCATCTCTTCTGTACCTTTTCCCAAAACGAACATCGTAGGTCCGGCGCCACTGATACTAAATCCTAATGCTCCTGATTCCAGAGCTATCTCTTTTAAAGAATCAAATTCAGGAATTAATTGAGAACGTTGAGGCTCAATAATTTCATCGTTTAAACTTCTTCCTAAAAGTGCGTAGTCATGAGTATACAAGGCACTAATAAAAGCTGCTAAATTTCCACTTTGATACACGTGATTTT
>JAHDBE010000281.1:0-883 GCA_020630555.1 Saprospiraceae bacterium | reverse complement strand
GTAAAGCCACATTGGGACTTAATACTGATCTTGATTCTCTAGTGAGTAATTCAATTTCTGGGTATATCAGACCTATATGTAATTTGCTCGGAACAGGAAGTTGAACAAAATCCAATTCCCTGTTGGATCTTATTAAGACAATACCTCCTAATAAACTGGGTGCTACATTGTCTGCATGATATGCGCCGTCAGCTATTTGCTCTCCCTTAACAGCAAAAGGAAGTAATTCTTTTTTTTCTAAGGGCTGATCTAAAAATTCATTCATAGCAAACACACCGGCTACGGCACTCGCAGCACTCGAACCCAATCCGGTACCAAGGTTCATTTTTTTATGAATTTCCATATCGATTGGAAGGTCTTTCAATCCAAGTCCGTCAAGTAATTGCATAGCGGAAAATCCAGCCGTATTCTCGTAAACGGATCGCGATAACCTTCCATTATCCCCTGTTATTTCAGTAATCCTAAGTCCTTTTTCCTTTCCTTCTCTAATCACGACCTCATCACCAGGCTTCTCCAAGGAAAGCCCTAATATATCGTAACCTACTGCTAAGTTTGCGACAGAGGCAGGGGCAAATACTCGAACACTTTTCATTACTTAACTCGATTTGAGATGCTTACAATTTCGGCAAAAACTCCAGCCGCTGTGACCTCTGCACCAGCACCAGGTCCTTTAATTACAAGTGGCCGCGAAGAATATCTATCTGTAAATATGACCACCATATTGTCACTTCCGTCTAAATTATAAAAAGGACTATTTGAATCTACCTCTTCCATACTGACCGAACAATTTCCATTTTCCAATTTGGCTAAAAATCTAAGTTTTTTTCCTTGAGATTCGGCTACCGATACAAGCTTAGAAAACTTAGCATTCATTTTTTCTAAT
>JAHDBE010000280.1 GCA_020630555.1 Saprospiraceae bacterium | reverse complement strand
TATCTAAATTTTGTCCGCCAAAAGCACATGAGGTCACGTTTAATGCCGGCACCTTAATTTTTTGAATGAGTGCACCAGATCTATGATCATAATTCAATACCGCCTGACCTCCCCACATGGCCACCCACAAATTATCATTTTCATCTATCGCCATACCATCTGGCGAACCCAATGAATCAGGAATCGTAACCAAGGAAAAACGATTGCTTATAGTTCCGCTTTCGTTATCGAAATCAAACCTAGAAATGGTCTGAGTAGGCGTATCGATATAAAACATTTTCGTTTTGTCTTTTGACCAAACAATACCGTTTGAAATGGTGATACTGTCTAACATCTTTTCGGTATCGTACGAATCAGAAATTTTATACAAAGCACCCGTAGGATCTTTACAGGCCATGTCCATGGTCCCTGCCCATAATCTTCCAGATGGGTCGCACTTTCCATCATTAAAACGATTTCCCAGAATGTCTTTTTCGATATTGTCTATTAATTGGATTGATTTAGACGATATGTCATATTGATATATCCCGTCCTCTAATGCTACCACATAGTTATTTGAATCTATGGGGACCACCGTGCCAATCCGACTAGGCATATTAAAAGTCTCATTCTTATTGATAAAAGGATTAAAAATATTCAGTTGCTTGTTTTCAATATCAATCCAAACAAAACTTTGTGTTTCGTGAAACCAAAAAGCGCCTTCACCCAAAGTGGCTGAAGTCTTAAAAGCTAAGACAGCAGATTTTTCATTTGAGACTTTATCATCTGGTTCTTTTTCTGTAGACGGACCACATGATACTACCATAATCATGTAAGTAATGAGTAAGAGAATATTTCTTTTCACAATAAAAATTTCAAAAAATCTAAATCTACGTAAAAACTAGGTAGGGTAATTTATGACTTGGTTGTTTCAAGGGCGATAATGATTTTGATAACGAAATATTTTACCATGACTTTTGTAAAGGATTTTAAATGGATGCTCTTAATTATTGCTTTAATGGGATTTATGATTTCTTGTAGCGATGAATCTCAGGATGAGTTGTACGGTACTACAAATTTTGCGAATGGCGGATCTTCTTCGAGTGCTTCAGGTGATGATGACGATGACGATTATGAGGACGACGATGATGAATTTGAATGTTTTGAGATTGTCTACCCTGTAGACATTATTTTCCCAGATGGTTCTACTGCAGCTATTGAATCGGATTCGACTTTAGAAGCAACCCTTGATGAATGGTATGAGAATAATGAAGAAGCGGAAGATCCAGATTTCGTATACCCAATTGATGTTGTATTGCCAGATGGCTCCACTGAAACTATTGCTGATACCGAAAGTTTAATGGTTTTATTAGAGGCTTGCGAGGAGGAGCATCCTTGTGATGACGATGAAGAGGATGAAGACGGGGATGACGATGACGACGATGATGGAAACGACGACGATGATGATGACGAGGAAGGTGAAGAAGAAGAGTGTTTTGAAATCGTATTTCCAATACAGCTTGTAGCTCCTGATGGTACTACAGTAGATGTAAATAGCTATGAAGAGTTAGAGGAGCTTGAAGATTCTTTTGAAGATGATGAGGAACCTGAAATTGTTTTTCCAATATCTGTTGTATTAGAGGATGGTACAGAATCTACTATCGATTCGTATGAGGCCTTAGAAGAGTTAGAGGAAAGTTGCGATGACTAATTATTTTAATAAGGATTCCCGGATTTTCGGGAATCCTTATTTATTGAAATAGCGATTTGTACTTTTAAGGTAAAAGAGCTGAATGTCGGATAATGTTTGTGAAGAAAAAGTATTTCAGAATGTATTTAATATGCATGGAGAATACCTACGTAATTTCTTATACTACAAATGTGGAGATTTAAATTCAGCAGAGGATTTAATGCAGGATGCCTTTGCTAAACTCTGGCAAGAATGTTCGAAAGTTAGCCTTGAAAAAGCCAAGTCATTTCTTTTTACAGTAGGGAACAATTTGTTTTTAAATAAAGTCAAGCACGAAAAAGTGGTATTGAAATTTGAACAGTCTTCTCAGAAGGCAAGTCAAGTAGAAGATCCACAGTTTCTCATGGAAAAGGAAGAATTTAAAAAACGTCTTGAGTTGGCAATATCAAAATTACCCGAAACCCAAAGAGTCGTGTTCTTAATGAATCGAATCGATAAAAAGACCTATAAAGAAATCGCTGAAATATTAGAAATAAGTACTAAAGCTGTGGAAAAACGCATGCATAAAGCGCTAAATGAATTAAGAAAAATTCACCGAAAGGTGTAAGCCCAAATAAATATATTATGGCCTATGATGAAACACTTTACGCAAGATTTATAACAGGAGAATTAACAGAAGAGGAAATAAAAAACCTAAAATCCTCTGGAGAGTGGGATGAATTAAATGCTATTGTAGAAGCCAGTGGTGAACTCACATTGCCTCCTCTAGCTCGTGATTCTTTTGATAAAATAAAAAACAAAATCCCTGAGCCAACATCAAGTAAGATTAGAAGAATCAATTGGACGGCTCTGGCTATGGCAGCTACTTTATTATTGGTGGCGGGTTATTTTTTCTGGTTCTCTAACAGGACTATTAATAAAATGGCTGCCCCTGGAGAGAATGCTCAACTAAGTCTTATTGACGGAAGTCAGCTAACTTTAAATGATGGATCTTCAATTACTTTTTCTGAATCAGACTGGTCCAATAAACGCTCTATTGAATTAACAGGGGAGGCCCTGTTTGTGGTTAAAAAAGGAATTCCTTTTGAGGTAAATACTAAAAATGGATCTGTAGAGGTTTTAGGAACACAATTTAATGTGCGTGCATGGGGAGAAAACTTATATGTCGAATGTTATGAAGGACATGTGCGTGTAAACTCAAATAAGGGTACACAAGAATTGCATGCGGGCGAAGCCGTAAATTTTGTAAATGGAATGAATAGAGCCAAGACCAAGGTCACACATCAAAAACCTCTATGGTCTACGGGGACCTCTCGGTTTTATGAGGAGCAGCTTAGTGAGGTGTTCAAAGAATTGGAACGTCAGTTTAAATGTAAGCTTGAATATGGAAATGCTTCGGGCATTTTTTCAGGGCAATTTAGACATGATAATTTAGAAGAGGCGCTAAAAGATGTGTGCAGTCCTATGGGATTATCATTTACACAAAAAGGAGATAATTTTGTTATCCAATAAATGGAATGCGAAAAGGACTTTGGATTCTCTTTTTATTTAATCTTACAAATTTGCTCGTTGCCCAGAGCTCTGAGATTTCTATATCCGAACTTATTCGCAAAATAGAAAGCAATTCCACATTTGTTTTTAATTATAATGTAGAAGAAACGAATCAACAGTATATCGTTTTGTCCGAAAAATCTAAGTGGACACAAGAGGACATTCAAAATATTTTTGCTTCTACCGCTTTTGATATCGTTATAAGTGATACGCGTATTTCTATCTTGCCGGTGCAATATTTTCCAACGAGATTGTGTGGAAAACTTACAAGTATTTTAACCGAAGATCCTTTGGCTTTCGCCAATGTTATTGTGTCAGAGAACAAAGGATTACAAACGGATATTCATGGTGCATTTGATCAAGAGTTTAATCTTCCCAAGAATGCTAAGATTCGATTTAAATACTTAGGTTTTGAAGATCTCGAAATACCGGCGAAGGCATTAAATCAATGTCCAGTTATTAAAATGACCGTGGATCCAAATCTTTTTGGTGAAGAAATCGTGATAAAGTCCTACGT
>JAHDBE010000279.1 GCA_020630555.1 Saprospiraceae bacterium | reverse complement strand
TTAAGAGAGGTGAAAGAGAATCAGCTTTTCCGATTTGGAATTTGATAAATGGTCCAATCGCAGATGCCTTATGGCATTGCGGTCAGGTGGTTTCTAATCGCAGAGCCTCTGGAAATCCCATAGATAGTGGTGTGAATGTCTTTATGGGTAAAAAAAGAAATCGCTAATCTTTTAAAACGGCCCATTTTGTTTTTACTGGCTTTTTTTCAGTTTGGTGCGTGCTACTAAACACGAATACTCTAACTCATCTTGTATCATATGGAGATTGGGAATAATCATTCTAGACTGAAGATTTCCGTCTGTACCAATCGTGGCAACCCATTTATTTCCAGAGTCTGATAATTTGACGGAAGTCCTGTCTTTCGAAGGGAATTGTTGATAGATCCATTCTAGTTGTGCGAAAACATTCTCTCCAATAATTGTTATAAAAGCGGCATAGACCCCGTGTTCGATTTCTGATATACCATCATCATCTCGATCCAGCTCCCAGGCGACGCGTACAAATTGTCCCTGGCACACCTTGTCTATAAGATTTAGTTTAGATCCTTGGGTAGTTTCCCCATTTTGATCAATTTCTAAAACAATTTCGAAATTCTGGGCACAAAGATTCAGACCCGCGATGAAAAGAATGCCGAGTGTGAAAATCCAATTCTTCGTTTTGTCTGTATTTGATTTAAAGATGCATTTCTTTCCTATTTCGACGTAAGTCCTAAAACCATCGACAACAACATTCCGAAATATTAAAAGAATTGATCTCATTCCGCGAACTTCGTATTAATACATTCTAACATGAAAAAACTATTAACCCTCGCATTGACCATCGCTCATTTGAGCCTCCTATCACAGTCTTTTGATATTTCAGGAACTTTAGTCGAATCAGGTTCTGAGCCCGTGGCTTTCGCCAATACTTGAGGACCTCGAGACAAAAAGACTAATAAAGGTAGAGACCTCGGAAGACCAAGGAAAGTTCAGATTTGTGGCTGAGTCTCCTGGATCTTATCTCGTTAAAACCAGCTTTATAGGTCTTGATGATAAAGAAATTCAAGTTGATGTAAAGAATGAAAATATTGATTTAGAGGTGATAGAATTAGTGGTTTCGGGTGTTGAATTAGAAACGGCCGTGGTCACTGCACGACGTGCTTTAGTCGAAGTTAAAGCAGATCGGACCGTATTTAATGTGGAAGGCACAATAAATAGCGCTGGAGAAAATGTCATCGGACTTTTGCGTAAAGCTCCTGGTGTTTTGGTGGACAACAACAATAACATTTCAGTCTTAGGAAGAAGCGGTGTTTTGGTATATGTGGATGGTAAACGTCTGCCCATAACAGGTGATGATTTAACGAATTATTTACAGAGTATACCTTCTGAACGCATTGATCGAATAGACATCATTTCTAGCCCTGGTGCTAAATATGAAGCAGAGGGAAATGCTGGAATCATAGATATACGCTTAAAAAAGAATCAAAATGTAGGGACCAATGGTACCATTTCAGCCGCGTATAGTGTAGGACGATTTGCAAATTATAATGCGACACTTTCAGGAAACCGACGTACAGATAATTTTAACTGGTATGGGTCGATAGGTGTTCAAGACAATAATCCATTTAATGATATGCTTTTCCGATCTGACCAAAATGGCATATTCTTAACAGAGTCTGTTTATGGGAAGAATGACATACGTGGATTGGATGGTCGTCTTGGAGTAGATTACTATGTGAGTGAAAATAGTACAATAGGTGTTTTGTACTCTGGAGGAATAAATGTGCGCGATGAAAGTCTCTCTAACAGGATAGAAATATCGCCGGCCAATTCAAACGAATTGATTGATAGTATACTTATTACTCGAAATCTAAGCGATCGTGATTTCGATAGAAACAGTTTTAATCTAAATTACGCGTATAACACCAAGTCTAAGACCTTTAATGCGGATGTAGATTATGGTCGTTATCGAAGAGAGAGTTTTAATGATCAACCCAATTTTTATTACGACCCCACAGAGACTTTTATTGTATCTCAAAACCTGACCTATTATGAGACACCTTCGGATATAGATATTTATACGGCGAAAGTTGATTACGAGCAAGATGCATTTGGTGGAAGATTAGGACTCGGAAGTAAGTTTTCAAAAGTCGTTACAGATAATACATTCCTGTTTTATGATGCTAACGGTGAAACAAACCAACTAGTCAATAATAGATCTAACAATTTTGAGTACGACGAAAACGTCACAGCGGCTTACGCCAATTTTAGTAAGAGTTTAAATCAAAAGTGGAGTTACAATGCGGGTCTTAGAGTAGAATACACCGATGCCACAGGAGATCTAACCGCTTTTGATCCTGATCTTCAGGAACCTGCTGTTATATTAGAGTATGTTAATTATTTTCCCAATCTAGGAATTTCGTATAACTACAAACCCTCGCATAGTTTTAACTTAAACTATGGTCGTCGTATAAATAGACCCGATTATAATGTTCTTAATCCATTTAGAGAACAATTGAGCGAATTAAGTTATGCACGCGGTAATCCATTTTTAAATCCCGAAATTGTAAATAACATAGAATTAGGGTATACGTATGCCTACAGATATAATTTTAAAATTTCGTATAGTCGAACCACTGACCAAATTACACGACTCATTGGACCGGATAGTGAAGATCCGCGTTCGTCATTTATAGGATGGGATAATCTAACGAACCAAGATGTCTATGGTTTTAATATGGCTTTACCATTCCAGTTTAAATCATGGTGGAACGCATTTTTTAATATTGGGGCTTCATATTTAGACAATCAAGCAGATTATGGAGATGGTGCCATTGTAGATGTCCAAGCATTTAATTACACCTTGTATTCGCAACAAACCTTTAATCTTCCCGGAGATTTTGTTGGTGAAATATCTGGTTGGTTTTCAGGTCCCGGCATCTGGGGAGGTGTTTTTAAATATGATGAAAGTTATAGCTTGAACCTTGGGCTCCAACGAAAATTTTTGGAGAAGAAATTAAACGTAAAACTCGCTGCTTCAGATATTATGCTCCAATCTGGGTGGAGTGGTAGTTCGTTCTTTGATGGATTAAATAGTTGGGGTCGCGGTTTCTGGGATAGCCGAAGAGTAAGTTTGAGTGCTTCCTATAATTTTGGAAATAACAAAATTAAAGGCCGAAATAGGTCTACAGGATTAGATGATGAAAGTAAACGTCTAGGGAGTTAATGGGTTAGGAGTGTCCCTCCAACTAAATTTCATGCTAAAGAAATACCCAAAATTTGTTCTTCTCAAGTCAATGTCTTTGTATGTAGGGATAAGACTGGCTAAATATTGAATGCCTATATCAAACCCAATACCAAAACGACCCTTATATCCGACCAAATTGTAACCCAATTGAGAATTTAATCTTAGTGGATTACTATTCCATATCTGATCTTCATCGTTTAAATCTTGAAAATTCCATATAGGATCATATAAATTGAGTTCTGACCTTTTATTGTAAGCAAAATAGGAGTGAATCCCAAGAGCAACATAAGGCCCAGAAGTACTCTTTGAAAATACCTTTTTCCAGTCTACCTGCATGGTAAAATATTCTGCGATTGCATAATGATTCGAACTAATAAGCGGTGATTCTGTATACCAATAAATATGACTGGTGCGTGCAGCGCCTGTCGATATTTTAAGTATTTTATTTTTCTGATAGACCTTTTCATAGAAAATTAGAAGGTGTATTAAAGGGTAATACCGAAATGAATCCCAATC
>JAHDBE010000023.1:11474-22967 GCA_020630555.1 Saprospiraceae bacterium | reverse complement strand
CAAATCATTTGTGGGCTCATCCAGAATCAAAAAATTAGGATTTTGCATTAACACTGTAAGCAGATAAAGTCGTCGTCGCTCACCACCTGATAGTTGAGAGATATACACTTGTTGTTGGACTCTTGGAAAAAGAAATCTCTCAAGTAATTGTTCGGCAGTTAATTTTCCACCCTTTGCCATGGGGATGTACTCTGCTATATCCCTAACCACATCAATCACTCTTTTATCGATATCCGTAGAGATCCCTGCTTGACTGTAGTGACCAATAACCACGGTGTCTCCTAATATTACTTTACCACCATCTGGTCTCAATTCTTTGGTCAGCAATTTTATGAAGGAGGTTTTCCCCACGCCATTCGGCCCAACGATTCCTACTTTTTCACCTTTTTTAAATTTATAACTGAAACCCTCAACGATTTTTAGGTCTCCAAAGGATTTGGTTAAAGCATGAGCTTCCAAGATTTTAGATCCTAATCTTGCAGGTTCGATTTGAAGTAATAGCTGCTCTTCTTGAAGATTTTGGTGCGCGGCATCTTTAATCTCATAAAATTTATCGACTCGAGATTTTGCTTTTGTCCCACGCGCTTTGGGTTGGCGACGAATCCAATCGAGTTCTTTACGATAGAGCTTTCTAGTCTTGTCGAGTTGACTCATTTCATTTTGGGACCGCGCTTCTTTTTTCTCTAAAAACTCTGAGTAGTTTCCACGATAAATATGGAGTTGGCCTCGGTCTAATTCTACAATTTCGTTACATACTCTTTCTAAAAAGTATCGGTCGTGGGTGACCATGAATAAGGTCAATTGTTGGCGTTGGAGATATTTTTCTAACCATTCGATCATGTCGACATCAAGGTGATTGGTAGGTTCATCTAGGATTATAAAATCGGGTTGATCGATGATTAATTTAGCTAAAGCCAATCTCTTTTTTTGACCACCAGATAGAGTATCGACCTCTTGATTATAATCTGATATTTTTAGCTTTCCCAAGATTTCTTTGACTCGGGCTTCGATATCCCATGCTTTGAGCCTTTCCATATCGATTAAGGCATCTTGAATCAACTGATCATCTTTAGTCAGAAGAGCCTCTTCATATTTTTTAATGGCGTGTATTTCGGGGATGTCGGATTCGAAAACAGCTTCAAAAACAGTTATGCCTTTCGGAAAAAAGGGTTCTTGTTTAAGAAATGAAATTGTAATGCCTTTGGCCAGAAGAATTTTTGAGATTTCGCCCTCAGGAGCTTCTTCACCCGCAATTACTCGAAGCAAGGTCGTTTTACCACTTCCATTCTTAGCCACAAGACCAATCTTCTCCCCTTTACTTATGGTAAGATTAATTTTGTCAAACAATACCTTGTCTCCAAAGCTTTTCGAAACGTTTTCAAGTGAAAGAAATTGCATGGTACAAAAATAAAAGCCCCTTGTTAGAACAAGAGGCTTTTATGATTTATCTCGTGTATTTTATTTATTCCTAATCATGTCTTTAAGAATATGTAGTGTTTCATCTAGATACATATCCTTTTGCACACTCTCGAGCCATTCTGCGTTTGTGTCCTTAGAGGCATCATCAAAGTTAATCTTATCCATATCCACCTCAAGATTTTTAACAGCAAGTCCTTCTACTTTTTGATCGTATAGGTTTTCAAAATCCTTAGCTTCTTCTTCCCTTTGATCAAACATTGTGTCAAACGCATTAAAGTTTAGTGGAATAAGTGTTTCGTCTCTATTTTCTTTAAGACGTTTGGCATTTTCCATCACCTTTTTGAAGCGAGCATCTGATAAGACACGACGATTACTATTTTCAACAAGCTGTTGTTTGTTCTTTACTACATATACGTCCTGTCCAAAATCCACTGCATCGATTTCTGTCCATTCCATAGGGAGATCGTACTCCTTTTCTCCTGTTTCTATGTATTGAAAATTATCCGGTAGGATTATGTCAGGAGTCACTCCTTTAAGTTGAGTTGATCCACCGTTAATACGGTAGAATTTCTGCATGGTCATTTTCACCTGACCAAGAGGCTTAAGATTATCATTTCCACGAATGGCACGATCTAGGTCAAAGAATCTCTGTACAGTACCCTTGCCAAAGGTTGAGTTACCTCCGACGATAAGAGCTCGATCATAATCTTGAAGTGCCGCCGCAAGAATTTCCGAAGCAGAAGCGCTGTAGGCATTAACCATTACGATTAGAGGACCATTATATTTAACACCATCATCTGGATCGTCATAAACTTTAGCAGGAGCGATTCTTGACTTAACTTGTACAATTGGTCCATCCTCAATAAACAAACCAGACATATCGACAACATCATTTAGGGAGCCACCGCCATTATTTCTAAGGTCTAGAATGATCCCATTGACATTTTTATCTTTTAGTTTTTCGATTTCGTTTGCGACATCGACGGCACAACTGTTTCCATCTTCTTTCTCAAAGCTTGAGTAGAATTTAGGTAATTTGATATAACCGATATTTTCGATAACACCTGGATAATCAAGGATTAAAGATTTAGCAAAGGTTTCTTCGATTTGGACCACATCTCTTTCGATGCTCACATCTACAATCGAACCATCTTTTTTCTTAACCGCTAATGTAACTACAGTCCCTTTTTTACCTCTAATTTGCTGAACAACATCGTCTAGACGCATCCCAGTAATATCTAAGGTTTCTTCTCCTTCTTGAGTTACTGCAACAATCAGATCATTTACCTCAAGTTGTTTTCCTTTCCAAGCTGGACCACCAGCCACAATGGACACAACTTTAGTGTAGTCACCGTCCGTGGATAGTCTTGCTCCAATACCCTCTAATTTACCACCCATTCGGATATCAAAATCCTGCTTTTTCTTAGGATTGAAATAATCTGAGTGAGGATCATAAATATGGGTGATGGCATTTAAATATGCCTCGAATCTATCCGAGCGACGAAGTTTAGAAAGTCTATCAAACATATCTGAAAAACTTTCTTTCGTTCTTTCTCTGGCTTCCGCCAATAATTCATCGTAAGACTTCTTAACGGCAACATCCTTAGCATCTGACTTTGGATTATCTTCAGAGTTTCCTGAAAGTTCCTCTTCTTGCTCCTCCATCTTGCGATTAAGTCTCGTCAAAATGTCATATTTGATCATTTTACGCCAATGGTCTTTAAGCTCTGTATCGTCTTTCGCAAAGAGACGCTTTTCAGTATCCATTTCAATAAACTCCTCCTTAGAGTAATCAAATTCGTCATCTATGACATCAACAAAAATACCTTTGGCCTTTCGAATAGATTTTTCGATGACAACCGTGGATAAATCAAAAAATTCAAATGTTCTTTTTTGAGCCTGATCGTCTAAATCAAGTTTATAAACACCAAGCTCATTTAAATCTTGCTGAGTTAAATAACGCTTTCCTGGATCGATGTAATCGATATAATTATTGAATACCTGCTCAGAAAATCCATCATCAATGGTTACCGGACGGAAATGCACTTGCTCGAGGTAACTCATGGTAGCGTAAAGGATCATTCCTTCCTTTTCTTTGATGTCTACTTTAGGGTAAAATGCCCCAATAGCTAATACGCCTAATACTAATGCTACAATTATCGAACTTCTAAATTTCATACGTCTTGAGATTTATCCTTTTAAAGATACTTGATTCTAGGGTAAAATGTTTTGGAATATTCGCCAAAACTGTCGTTTTAACGAATCTATAACGGGTCAAATTACACACAATCTATCATATTAAATAAATATTTAATATGTTTTATTTGAGGCAAAAAAAAAGCCATCCCGAAGGATGGCTTCTTATTTTATTATTTCTGCTTAGATAAATGGCGCAATAACAAGAGCCACAACAGACATTAATTTTAATAAAATATTTAATGAAGGACCTGAAGTGTCCTTAAATGGATCACCTACAGTATCACCAACTACTGTTGCTTTATGCGCATCAGAACCTTTGTAATACATCTGACCATTTATATCAACACCCTCTTCGAACATTTTCTTTGCATTATCCCATGCACCACCTGCATTAGATTGGAAGATGGCCATCAATACACCACAAACTGTAACACCAGCCAATAAACCACCTAACATCTCAGCTCCTCCACCAAAACCAATAAGCACTGGAGAGATTACTGCTACAAGACCTGGAAGAATCATTTCTCTAATAGACGCTTTAGTAGATATATCTACACACTTACTGTATTCTGCTTTACCGTCTGCTGCTTCAAAAGTTTTTCTATCAGCATCACTCCACTCGCTCATTTCTTTACCCTCATTTTTATTCATGACATTAAGTGCTGCACTTAATTCAGGTATCGTTTTGAACTGTCTTCTTACTTCTTGGATCATATCCATTGCCGCTCTACCTACAGCACCCATGGACATCGCTGAAAATACGAATGGTAACATACCACCGATTAATAAACCAGCCATAACACGTGGTTTGGCGATATCAATAGTATTAATTCCAGCAGTAGTCATAAACGCGGCAAATAAAGCCAAAGCAGTTAATGCTGCAGATCCAATCGCAAATCCTTTACCGATTGCCGCTGTTGTATTACCAACTGCATCAAGCTTATCTGTTTTTTGTCTAACCTCTTTTGGTAATTCAGCCATCTCTGCAATACCACCTGCATTATCTGAAATAGGACCGTATGCATCTACTGCAAGTTGGATTCCTGTATTGGATAACATACCCACTGCTGCAATCGCAATACCATAAAGGCCTGCAAAGTGGTGTGCACCAATAATTGCTGCTGCTAAGATTAAGATTGGAAACATAGTCGAGTACATTCCTACTCCTAAACCAGCAATAATATTTGTAGCAGAACCAGTCACTGACTGATCTACAATCCCTTTTACTGGCTTAGTACCTGTACCTGTATAATATTCTGTTATTTTTCCAATAGCCAAACCAGAGATCAAACCAATGATTACCGCAATGAATACACCTAATGAAGAATAATCTTTATTTCCAAAAGTCCATTCCGCTGGCAACATCCAGTTGATTATAAAATATGTTGCTACCAACATAATCCCAGCAGAAGCAAATTCTCCCAGGTTTAAAGCTTTATGTGGATCACCACCTTCTTTCACTTTTACTAAGAAGGTTCCTAGAATAGATGTCAAAATACCAACAGCTGCTAATACAAGGGGTAAAAGGACCGCATTCAATCCACCAAACTCATTTGATGATTCAAACCCAGTTGATGCCATGAAAGCTGCACCAAGAACCATTGTACCAATAATAGAACCAACATAAGATTCAAAAAGGTCAGCACCCATACCTGCTACATCACCTACATTATCACCTACATTATCGGCAATTGTTGCAGGATTTAGTGGATGATCTTCAGGAATTCCTGCTTCAACTTTACCGACAAGGTCTGCACCAACATCCGCTGCTTTGGTGTAAATCCCACCACCAACTCTTGCAAATAAAGCGATAGAAGAAGCACCAAAAGAGAATCCAGTTAACACAGTAATCACCTTTTCGATTCCCCAACCGTCCATTCCGCTATATAATAAGAACAAAGAGCTAAGACCTAAAACACCTAATCCCACAACACCCATACCCATAACTGATCCGCCGGCAAAAGCCACTTCAAGAGCTTTTCCAAGGCTCGTTCGAGCCGCGTTCGTTGTTCTAACGTTTGCCTTTGTGGCCACTTTCATTCCGATAAATCCTGCTAAACCAGAACAAATCGCTCCTAAAACGAATGACAGGGCTACAAGAGGAGAAGAAGCAGCATTTGCTGTAGCACCAAGTACAATTGCTACTACAATTACAAAAATTGCTAATACTTTATATTCCGCTTTCAAGAACGCCATTGCTCCCTCGGAGATGTTCTTTGCGATAGTTCCCATTCTATCTGTTCCTACATCTTGCTTAGATACCCATGAAGATTTCCAGAAAGTATACAAAAGGGCTAAAACACCCAATGCAGGAATTACATAAATTAAATTTTGCGCCATCTTAATTGATTTTTCAATGCGTAAGTAGTTAAATAATATGCTTTCGCAATTCGGCGCAAAAGTACACTATATAAACAGAATAACAAAGTGGCATTTCCTTCAATTAAAGCTCTATTTATTTGGCTTTCGCCAATGAGTACGTGCTGAAATATCCCCTTTTTCAGTAAGAGCTGGTAACTCTTTTCGATAACCCATATAGAATAAGCCTAAACATCTTTGGCCTCGAGCCAAATCAAGAAACTCATTAGCTTCTAAAATCGCTTTAGGTGTGCTCCAATAACAACCAATTTCAAGTTCATGACATATTAAATACATGTTTTGAACCGCGCATGATACTGCGGCTATTTCTTCCCATTCGGGGACCTTCTCTTCCAAATCCCTTTGCATGACAATGGCGATGACCGCACCACATTGAAAAGGCTTGTTTTTAGTTTTATCAAATTTCCTTTGTGAAAACTTATCCTCTGGCGTATTTGTCACATACCAATCCGATAAATACTCTGAAAGGTCATTTAGGCTGTCATTTTTAAAAACTACAAATCTCCAAGGTTCTGTATGTCGATGAGAGGGAGCTCTATTTGCGTGATCTAAGACATATCGAATAGTTTCATCAGGAATCTCTGTGGAATTGTATAATTTAGGGTAGATCGATCTACGCTCCATAATGGCTTTAGATATCGGTCCTCTTTCTATCATTTATTTGTCATTTACTTATATGAAAAAGTCTATTATACTCTGTTTTGTTTTGGCCTTTGTGGGTCAAATTTCGTATTCGCAAGCGCTAAGCTATGAGAAAATACCTTTCGGTAAGATTCCAAAATTACAGACCATTAATCTAGGATCGATTGAAGATCCGTATACGGCGCAGCTCAATAGTCTCGAGGCTCCACCAGTTAGTGGCGAGAATTACAAAGCTTATTTGTTTGAATTGAAGAAACATATATCAGAGATATTTCCTGGAAATGAAAACAAGACGGTAACAACAAGAAGTGTTGTAGATGCGCCCATCTTAATAAATAACTTTTTTGGTAATAATACTGGGCCTGGGATTCCTTTAGATAATCATTTAGCGATTTCTTCTGGAACAGAGCAAATTGTATCCGTGATGAATTCTCATATAGCCATCATAGATGAGCAAGGTGAATATTTGAAAAATTTGACCTTATCAAATTTCTCGAGTCCTGTCAATGTAAATCAACAGCGAGTTTTTGATCCTCGAATGATGTATGATCCAGAACAAGATCGATTCATCTTAGTATTTCTTTCTGGGAGTGAAAGTGGAGATACCAATATTGTTGTCGGATTTTCAGACTCCAATGATGCAGAGGGTGATTGGCATGTCTATGCCATTCCCGGAAATCCAAATGAGAATACCACGTGGACAGACTATCCGATGGTCGGATTAACTCAATCGGATTTCTTTATTACAGGTAATTTAATTCGGGATAATGAATCGTGGCAATTAGGATTTGACGAAACATTAATTTGGCAAATTGATAAAGATTCTGGTTATGCGGGTGAAGAATTAAATACTGTATTATGGCAAGATATTTCATTTGAAGGCACTAACATTAGAAATCTATGCCCAGTGACTAGCGCTGATGAAGTACTTGAATCGAATATGTACTTCTTATCAAATCGGAATTTCTCTGTAGAAACAGACAGTTTTTTTATGGTAGAGATCACTGGTGGCATCGAGGATCCTACCACTAGTATTAATATTAACATGCTCAAGAGTGATGTAAATTATGGTGTGCCTCCAGATGGAAGACAGCCGACAGCAACCAAAACGCTGCAAACTAATGACGCTCGTGTTTTAGAAGCAATCATTCTCAATGATGAAATACAATTTGTAGGAAACACAAGGAATATAAACAACAATTTTGCGGGGATATACCACGGAAGCATTTTTGATGTGTCAGATGCACCTGCGCTCACGATTGAACATCTTCATGGTGGAGACCTTGATTACGGCTACCCAGGTATTAGTTGGACAGGATATGACGATTCAGAATTTGATTGTATCATTAGCTTTAGCCATTCAGGGCCAGATAGAAACCCGGGTAATTCTGCACTATATTATAGACCAGGAGAAGGATACAGTGATGTTATCACAGTCAAAGAAGGAGAAACTATAATTGATATGTTAAATGGCACCACACAGAGATGGGGTGATTATTCTGGTAGTCAAAGACGTTATGATAAACCAGGTGAAGTTTGGGTTTCGGCTTCTTACGGTATTAATACGAGTAACTTCACATGGATAGGTCATTTAGCTCGACCAGATTATGTAAGTAGTACAAAAAATCCTGAGTTGAAAATTAACTTATCGACATATCCTAATCCTACAACTGACAGAATCCATTTTGAATTCGAGTTGGCAGATGCCACAGAAAGAGTACGAGTTAATTTGCTTGATATCCAAGGTCAAAAACTTGATCAACTATTTTCAGGATATGGTAAATATTCTGGAAAACAACTTTTGAGCATGAACACCTCGAGTCTCACATCAGGTGTGTATCTAATTCAAATCGAAAGCAATGGAAGAATTCTTGCTACACGAAAGTTTGTGAAAGAATAAATTTTAGGCGCGTATATTTTTATTTTTTAGGGTTGTCTAAAAATTGTACATTTGGAGTATGATTGAGACACAAAACTTGACGTATGCCGAAGAAAACTACGTTAAGGCCATATTTAAATTATCAGAAAAGGATGATAAGCCAGTAAACACGAACAGCATCTCCAATAGACTTGAGACGACCGCAGCATCGGTTACTGACATGATTAAAAAACTTTCGGATAAAGGGCTGGTGAACTATGAGCGGTATAAAGGAGTGACCTTAAGCCCTGATGGTCGTTCGATCGCAACACAATTGATTCGTAATCATAGGTTATGGGAAGTATTTCTAGTCAATAAGCTCAATTTCAGATGGGATCAAGTACATGACTTGGCCGAAGAACTTGAGCATATAAAGTCTACCGATTTAATTAATCGACTCGATACATTTTTAGGTAATCCTAAATTTGATCCGCATGGAGATCCAATACCGAATAAGGAAGGAAAATTCACTTTACGAAATCAAACGACCTTACCTCTTTTATTGACAGGCCAGACTGGTGTTCTAGTGGGGGTTAAGGAGCATGGTACCGAATTTCTGCACTACTTAAACAGACTGAACATTAACCTGGGAACAGAAATCAAAATTCTCGAAAAACTGAGCTTTGACGATTCAGTTAAAGTACTAGTCAATGATGAGTTGACCACGGTATTTAGCGCACAAGTGAGTCAAAATCTACTTGTAAAAACACTAAGCAAATGAGAAAATATCTTTTACTATATATACTATCCGCCATTAGCATTGGCCTGCGAGCCGAAAAACCTCAAATAATCGCTTCGTGTTCTATGATTGCGGATATGTGCAAAAATATTGTTGGTGAGCTTGCTGATGTCAAAATGCTTGTCCCTGTTGGGGGTGATCCACACATTTACGAGCCTACACCATCGGATGCAAAACTTGTTGCTCAGGGTGATATTATTTTTATCAATGGCTTAACCTTCGAGGGGTGGATCGAGGATCTTATTGTGAATGCGGCATCAAAGGCGCCCGTAGTTAGAGTGACAGAAGGCATTACTCCCATACAAAGTGAGGAATACGAAAACAGTGCGGATCCTCATGCCTGGATGGATCTAAATCACGGCCTAGAGTATATTAAAAATATTGCCGAAGCATTAAAGGCCATGTACCCTGAGATGGAAGAGACTTTAGAATTAAACTATCAGGCTTACGCCAAAGAAATGAGAGCATTGGATGACTATATATTGTCTAAAATCAACACTATACCTTCTGAAAAAAGGGTCTTAATCACCTCTCACGATGCGTTTGCTTATTACGGAAAAAGATATGGTTTACAATTAGAGGCTCTTATGGGAATTTCGACAGAGGCAGATGCCAGGACCTCTGATATGATTAGAGTCAGTCGAATAATTAAAGAGACAAATGTCCCTGCCATTTTTATTGAGAGTACGATAAACCCAAAGCTCATTAAACAAATATCTGACGATTCAGGAGTAAGAATAGGGGGAGAGTTATATGCGGATTCTTTGGGAGAAGAAGGAAAGGAAGCAGGCACCTATTTAGGCATGCTTAAACATAATACGGACGTTATTGTCGATGCTTTATTGAATGAAAATTATCAAGAGACTAAATTAGACACAGATGAAGAATCTAATTTCTTATTGTATGGATTCTTAGGTTTACTACTCGTGGGAGGATTGATTTTTATGGCTTCTAGACTAATTAAATAATGAAGAGTATTGAAGTTAAGGGGCTATCCGTGTCTTACGAACGAAAGCGTGTTCTGACCAATATTCACTTAGACATTGATTCTGGGCATGTTTATGGAGTTATTGGCCCCAATGGAGCTGGTAAATCGACATTATTTAAATCCATTTTGGGATTAATAGATATTAATGCCGGTCATATTAAAGTTCTTGGTAAAGAAATTAATGAGGTAAGAAAGCATGTCGCTTACGTCCCTCAAAAAGATGATGTTGATTGGTCCTTTCCTGCTACGGTAATGGATATCGTTATGATGGGGCGGTATCCGTTTAAGGGGATTTTTGAGCGTCTCAACAAAGGAGATGAAGAGATAGCTTTGCGAGCTTTAGAGGATTTAGGAATTCCTGATTTGAGAGATAGGCAGATTGGCCAACTTAGCGGGGGTCAACAACAACGGGTATTTTTGGCTCGAGCTCTTGCACAGGAAGCCGAAATATTTTTTCTAGACGAACCATTTGTAGGTGTGGATATCACTACAGAAGAGAAAATTATTTCACTCCTTAAGAATTTAGCGAGTCAAGGTAAAACGCTACTTGTGGTACACCATGATTTATCGACTGTGCATGAATATTTTGATAAAAGTATTTTATTAAACCAGAGGCTCATTGCTTATGGAGATACAGAAACAACTTTTGTCGAAGAAAACATATCTAAATGTTATGGAGCACAATTGACCATACTTCACAAGACTGGGGAATTTGGATTGTAATAAAAACTGAATGAACTTCTTATCTTCGTAGTTGTTCTATTTCAAACTAAAAAACATTCTAATATGGCGTTTACCTTACCTGAATTAGGCTTTGCTTTTGATGCATTAGAGCCTCACATTGATGCACGTACTATGGAAATTCACCATGGAAAACATCACAATGGATATACAAACAAATTGAATGCGGCTATCGAAGGCACTGATCTTGATGGTCAATCAATTGAAGATATTTTAAAAAATCTTGACATGTCGAATTCGGCAGTTAGGAATAATGGAGGTGGTTATTACAACCACAGTTTATTTTGGGAAATTTTAAATCCAAATGATCGTGGTCGACTATCAGGTGCTCTACTTGATGCGATAAATGAAAAATATGGATCAAAAGAGGGATTTGTTGATGCTTTTTCAAAAGCGGCGGCTACGAGATTTGGATCGGGATGGGCCTGGTTATGTGTTCATGAAGGAGGAAAAGTAGAAGTTTGTTCA